>CALMRD010000001.1 GCA_937871625.1 uncultured Bacteroidales bacterium
TATCACACATCGTTCTCAGGTGGCGAGTGCCAGCGGCTGGCGCTGGCGAGGGTGCTGTTGCGAAGACCGTCGATACTGCTACTTGACGAAGCCACTTCGTCGCTGGATGCTGAGAACGAGGCCACAGTCATGGAGGTGCTGGCCCGGCTGAAGGAGCAGATAACAATAGTATTCGTCACCCACCGCGATTCGGTGGTGAGGTGGTTCGACGAGGTGATAAAGATATAATGAGAAATATTTTGTATATTTGTGAACTGAACATTTGAATTATTAAAATGAACAGTTCCCGAAATATGGACAATGATCTATTACTTTCGATCTACAAAGACAAGGCAGCGGTATACAGGCTGAAAGACATAGCAATGCTTGTAAATGAGCCTGATTTCGATTCCCTGAACGGTAAGCTCAATTATTATGTCAGGAGAGGCAAGCTTCTCAATCCCCGGAAAGGCATTTATGCCAAACCGGATTTTACTGCTGAAGAGGTCGCCTGTAAACTATATACACCTTCCTATATTTCACTGCAGTACGTTCTTCAAAGATCGGGACTAATCTTTCAGTTTGATTCGGCTGTGACTTCTGTGAGCTACCTGAGCAGAACGGTTGATCTCGGCGGGCAGGCCCTTGTTTACAGAAAAATGAAGGGTTCCGTTTTGGTCAATACTTCAGGGATCATCAGGAGGAACAACATTAACATCGCGACAGCGGAAAGGGCGTTTCTCGACCTCTGTTATCTTGACAGGGATTTTTATTTTGATAATCTGCACCCACTGAACAGGGAGAAGATCTCTGACCTGCTTCCGGTTTATCAAAATGCGGCACTGACGGAAAGGGTTACTAAGTTATTGCTCAATGACTGATCTTAACAAGCATAAGTTCCTGCTTGTCCAGGTACTTAAGGACATTTATTCTGATCTCGGATTATCCGCCTGTCTGGGTTTCAAGGGAGGGACCGCACTGATGTTATTCCATGACCTTCCGCGGTTTTCTGTGGACCTTGATTTTAATCTTCTGTGTCCCGGTAAGGAAGTAGAGATTAATGAAAAAGTCCGGGAAATACTTACACGCTACGGGACAATTTTCGATGAGGCATCAAAGTTTCACGGTCTGCTCGTTGTCCTGAATTACGGAGTCGGTGAACGGAAGCTTAAAATTGAGATCTCGAACAGGCAATTTGATGATCATTATGAGCTCAGAGATTTTCTGGGGATTACTTTAAGAGTTATGGTCATGCCGGATATGTTTGCACACAAGCTGTGCGCCCTGCTGGACCGCAAGTCGATGGCGGGCAGGGATCTTTTTGATTGCTGGTTCTTCATGGTTCGCAGGACTCCGCTCAATAAAGAAATAGTGGAATCGAGGATGAAAATGCCGCTGGCTGATTATTTCAAGTCGTGTATTGACCATCTGGAGGGTTTAAGCGACAGGGGTTTACTTCAGGGGATGGGTGAGCTGATGGATGAGGAGTTGAAAACCTTTGTGCGCACGAAGCTGCGGACGGAGACGATCGGATTAATGGGACTCTATAAAGAGTTTCCTATATACAGTTGATCATTTGAGTTAGTATGGCAAAAAAGATTTATTTGTGCAGTCCGCACATGGGTGGCGGGGTAAGGAAGCGATTCACGACATAACTGCACAAATAAACAATAATTGATTATATTTGCAGTTTAAATGTAAAAATAGGGATGCAAATTAAAGGTAAGTCCAGTGTCAGTTCTTGGGTTGAGGAGCTTCAGAGGCGGGGCCGGATTACCTTTTCTCTTCAGGATGTACACAGTCAGTTTCCATCGCATAATACTCCAGCCTTACGAAATGCTCTTACGCGCCTGGCGGCAAAAGGCAGGATTGTCTCAGTCTGGAAAGGATTCTATGCCATAATTCCTTTAGAATACAGCTCAATTGGGATGATACCGCCAGTATTGTATATAGATAACCTGATGACTTACCTTGGCAGACCTTATTACATCTCATTGTTCAGTGCTGCAGTTTTTTACGGTGCGGCGCATCAGAGACCTCAGGAGTTTAATGTAATCACATCCTCCGGTTCTCTTCGATCTTCACAGAAAAAGGATGTCAGAATAAATTTTAAAACAGTAAAGGAAATCGATCCGGATTTTATCATTGAGAAGAAGACGAAAACCGGGTATGTGAAACTTTCTTGTCCTGAGCTTACAGCTACCGATATTGTGAGGTATGAGGGAGAAACTGGAGGGTTAAACCGCGCTGTAACAGTGTTGAATGAGCTTGCCGAACACCTGCAATTCAAGAAAATGCCGGATTCATTCTTTTCATATGTGCCTTCACCGGTGATACGGCGAACAGGCTACCTGCTTGATAAAGTCCTTGACCATCCGGGGCCGGCAGGAGAGCTATACGAAAGAATACTTAGGAATGAGTGTTCTATGCGCGTATCACCTCTGAAAACGGGCAAGTCGGCTTTAGGTTACATCACGGA
>CALMRD010000002.1 GCA_937871625.1 uncultured Bacteroidales bacterium
GTCTCATCCCCTGCCTGTAAAATATATCCGGCCGAATTTACCGAAGTAAGCAAGTTATTGCGAAACGTAAGCGTGGTAACCTGGTTTCTTGGGATATTATATCCGGCAGAGACCCCGGTCTCCGTGTCAATTATCTCCTGCCCCTCAATGGTCAAAATAACCTGAGGAAAAAGTATCAGCGTATTGCAAAAAAGAATTAAGGCCGTCAGTGTATGCTTCATACCGGTCATAATAGGTTTGAATTTTATATGGCAATTAGAGGGTGAATATCTGCTATCTTATTAATGTGAACCATTCAGTCACGTCCTCGGTATGCCGATTCCCTCATAGTTTATCAGCAGCCTCGCCCGCCAACTTTACTTAATAACAGTGAACTCCACCCTCCTGTTCAGCCGCCGCTCAAGCCAGGTGCCGTTCGGGCTTACCGGGCGCGTGCTGCCATATCCCCTGGGGGTGAGGCGCGAGGCATTGATGCCCCTGTTAACAAGATAATCAACGATGACCTGGGCGCGACTCTGCGTGGTGCTCTGCTGACTCCAGGCCGTGCCCTGGTTGTCGGTGTGAACTCCTATCTCGAGCTTCAGCGACGGATACTTGTTCATCATCATCACCACCTGGTCTAGCATCAGGTAGGCATTGGTGACCAGCCTGTTACGGGAGTCGAAATAGGTGTCGGTCATGACACCGTAATTCTTCTTGAGGACATTCAGCTCCCTCTCGACAGGATCCTTCAGCACATGAAGGCGCACTGTCGCTCCCTTGTATCCGCCGGTGACCATCTCCCTGAAGGCGGGATAGGCTGCCATCAAAGTCATCTGCTGGTCAATAATATAACTGTAGGTGCCGGCCTCCTCATTGCGGACCTCCCTGACAGTATACTTCGCCGGCACACTCCGGAAGATCGGGTTGTTGAGATCCATCCTGGTCTTCGAGGAGAGTATCTCCACCTGGAAGACCGCCTCCTTTGCGAATTCACTCTCGGCAGAATACTGGCTAACTATCTTTATGTTCTCAAACTCCCTGATATCCATCAGGCCGGGGCCGGATGCAGGCTTGGCATCAAGGAAGGCCTCCATCTCCCGGTTGGTACCGAAGACTGTTATCTTCCTGGTCACGGCTCTCTTGAGGACATCACCTGTCAACTCCGAGCGGAGCGTCAGCCCAAGCCTGACGTCGTACTCGCCGCTCTTGCTGAACCTGTGTGAGGGAGAAGCCCCTGTCTTCTGAGTACCGTCGCCAAAGTCCCAGTAAAAACCGGTGATTGTATAGCCGGGACAGTAGGATTTCATCCCGTCAAACTGTACGGTCTCGCCCGTGACGGCATACTCGGGAGCGGTGATATATGGCTGATCGTAATCGAAGATCTCGATGTCATAGCTCTGCTTCCGGAAGTAAACGCTGCTGCTCCTGCGGTCTATGATGTCGAGGGCCATGCTGTATTTACCGGGACCGGGGAAACAGTGCTCGACAGCATAACCTGACATCTTTGTATTGTCTCCGAAATCCCACACGTACTGCAACTCGAGCGTGTCGGCCTCGATGAGGCCGCTGTCGGCCACAGCGAAGCAGTAAATATTCTCCTTCTGGGGCTCGGTAAACCAGACCTGCGGCACCGATGAGGTGAAATGAAATATATCAATCGACTTGCCCCTTTCGGATGAGAAGTATCCGTCTTCCATAGTCGGGGTTGCAACAAGGCCGAAGTCGTCGTGCTCAGAGTTAATCGGTGCCGCCAGCCTCACCGGCGTATGCCAGCCGTCGCTCTTCTGCTTCGTGACGTAGATATCCTTGCCCCCCAGTCCGCCGCGACCGTCAGAGGTAAAGAAGAGCTCGCCGGTCTCGCTGATGAAGGGATAGCTCTCATTGCCCTCGGTATTGACATTTGGGCCCAGGTTCACGGGATCCTCCCAGTAACCGTTGTTCCAGTTGCTGTAGTAGATATCCAGTCCGCCAAGGCCATCGGGCTTGTCGGATGCAAAATAGATGCGCTTGCTGTCATGTGAGAGGCACGGCATCGTTATGTTGAACCACTCGGTGTTAAACCTGATCTCGCGTATCCTGCCCCACCCCTTCTCCTGGGCCACGGCGTAGAAGAGCCCCAGTTTGTTGCGGAATGTCGAGAGCATCTTCAGATTCCCGTCAACCACCAGGTTCCTGGAGTAATAGATGGTGTCCCCGGAACGGTTGAAAGTCGCCGGTCCGTCGTTGAGCTTGCTCTTGAGGTCTTTCGAGAAGAGCTTGCTACGGGTGTTGCCCGCTGCGGTGTCGGCATAGAACATCTTCACCACCGCCATCCCCTCGCTGTTGACGGCCGATCCCCTGTCAGTGCAGAAGACGAGACCGTTCCTGTAGAACGCCGGGGCGAACTCATTGTACATGTCAGTGCTGAAGTCCGTCTTCGTGACAGTGTACGGTTGTTGCTGGGCAGTCAGAGTGCCCGTCAGTAAGATTACTGTTGTCAGAATGATTGTGGTCCTTTTTTTCATTGCTTTCACATTAACTTAAGTCACCAAGTTCACTTTTGTTCACTTCAGTCACTTAAAAGATCAATGGATTTATAACATCGACCTTGTAACGGAATTCATAGCGGAGCATCACCTCGTGCGAGCCGTTGCTGTAGGTGCCGAGCTTGCCGAAGTTAAAATCATACGAATATGCAACCTTGAACTGGTTGTTTATGGCGAACTGCGCCAGGGCGGTGACGGAGCCGGTGCTGCGGTACGAGGCGCCGATCCAGAACCTGTCGTACAGGATGAAGTGAGCGTTGGCATCGTACAGCAGCTTGTCGCCGACGGAGTAGCTTACCAGCGCCGAGGGGAGGAAATTTGCCCTGGGTCCCATCGGTATCATATAGCCGGCGTTGAGGATGTAGTTGTACTGCCCGGGTTCCACCTTCAGTGCATACTTGTTCTTGTCGAAGTCGAACCTGTAGCCCAGCAGCCTCGGAATAGAGAACCCTACGAAGAAGTTCTTCACCGTGTAGAATGTACCGAAGCTGAAGTCGGGGACGAGAAACACCTTCGAGTCGATCAGGTAGTACTCATCGCCGGGATCGAGCACGATCAGGTCTGACCACGCCGTGTTGGTCGCGACCAGTCCCGCACCCAGCCCGAGGGCGAGCATTCCGTCACCGACATTGATCCTGAAGGCATACGAGGTCATCGCTTCGGTCTGCTTCGTTACCCCTATTTTATCATTGACCACCACCAGTCCCAGTCCGAGCTTGTCGGAGAGCACCGGGGCATCCAGCTCGAGGCTCATGGTGCTCGGGGATCCGGGTATGCCCACCCACTGCTTGCGGTAGAAGGCAGCGACGCTGAGCCCTCCCCTGTTGCCGGCATAGGCCGGGTTAATGGTCATCGGGTTCAGGATATACTGATTCGTCACCGGGGTCAGCTGTCCCAATAATGTTACGGGGAGTGCGAGCAGAATTAACAGGTAGATTATCTTTTTCATTTCCGTGATGTATTTCGAATTTCGTGTTCCTTGTTCCTGATTTCTTGTTTCTGAGGCCGCCTCGCCCACCTTAATTGCCCGAAGGCGGTTTCAGTGGTCAGCCCACCTGCCCCTCCAGAGAAGGTTTCGGTGGACGACCCGCCTTCACCTCTGTCATGAGGTTTCGGCGGGCGGGGCAGGCGGGTTATCTTCTGACAACTATATAACCGCTGCGTGAAACGCCATTGGCAGTTCTCAGCACATAGAAGTATGTGTCCTCGGGCAGAGGATGGCTGTTGTAGTCAAGCCCTTCCCAGGTGTTGTCGTAGTCAGTGTTTTCATACACCTTCAGTCCCCTGCGGTCAAAGATCGCAAGCTCTGTCCTTCCCAGGGTTGTCAGTCCTCGCAGCACGAAGAAGTCATTGCGGCCATCCTGGTTGGGTGTGATGAGGGTAGGTATGATGAGGTTATTAACCGTCACAACAATATAGTCCGTTACCGGATCACATGCGCCGTTGGCGACCGTCCAGCTGAATACGTTCTCACCGAGAGCAAGCCCGTTGACCGCTGTCGACGGAGCTGTGGAGTTGAATATCTCACCGTCGCCGGTGACAAGCTCCCATAATCCGGCGCCCGCTTCAGGAATCTCTGCATTCAGTGTTGTCCCGAAGACATAATCAAGCACCTGGTCAAAACCTGCATTGGCTACCGGTATTTTATCAGCAGCCACAACCACGGGTTTTATGGCATAGAAATCCTGGGCATTGGTGCCTTTTATGTAGTAGGTGCCGGCTGTGGCTGTCGTCGGAGTCGCATACGGTTCTGTAGCCATGAGATCAATCCAGTATGTGAAAGTCAGATCCGCATCTGAACCTGCCGTGATTGCCGGGAGAGTCAAGTCAACGGTTTCATTCTCACAGATGGTAGTCGGATTGGTTATAAACAGGTTGGGGGTTCCCGGGCGTGGATTAATGACAACGTTAGCCGAAGGTACTGAAGTACAGCCAACAGAGTTGGTGACGGTGAACGTGTAGGTGCCGGGCTCCAGTCCGATTATGGTGTGCGATGTGCCCGAGGCTGTAATCTGAGCATTGTCAGGAGACCTTGTGAGTGTCCACGTTCCTCCTGGCAGTCCCGTGAGCACCACGCTGCCGGTAGCAACGGTATAGGTCGGGTGAGTGACAGACCCGATATTCGGTGCTGATGGAGTGGCAGGCTGAGGATTGATAACCACATTATCCGTCAGGGGCGATATACATCCCTGCTCATTCTCAACAGAGAAGTTATAGGTACCTGGATTCAGGGAAGTGATTGTCGCCGTTGTTCCGCTTCCTGTTGTGGCTATTCCTCCGGGGTACTGCCTGAGGATCCAGTTTCCTGTAGAAGGTAACCCGCTGAGCTCGACGGATCCTGTCGATAAGACACAGGTCGGCTGAGTAACCGTGCCAATGACAGGTCTCGTCGGCACAGCGGGTTGAGTATTTATGACAACTTCGGTGGATGCAGGAGAGATGCACCCATTGGAGTTTGTAACTGTAAAATTGTATGATCCCGGAGCCAATCCGGTGACGGTAAACGTTGTTGTTGATCCTGTGCGGTTCCCCGGATTGATAGTCCAGGTGCCTGCCGGGAGGCTGCTGAGCACCACGCTCCCCGTGGAGACGGTGCATGTAGGCTGGGTTATTGTCCCCACAACAGGCGCAGCAGGTATGGC
>CALMRD010000003.1 GCA_937871625.1 uncultured Bacteroidales bacterium
CCTGCTCGTTGTCGAAGAGAAGAACCGCAAAGTCGAGCCCCCAGCCCATCAGAATATTGCACAGGAGGGGAATGGATGATACATTGGTCGAAGGTATCACGCTGACTTTCCCCTTAAAGCCGGTTAGGTTGATGATAGCATTCAGAATATAAAACGACCCGGTGTCATTTACAACAAGGTTGAATTTTCTGGATGAGAATCCCTCTCCTGCTGCAGGGTTTCCGAGGATGCTCTGCAGCGGCGAAAGCGTATCGGGAGAAGCTGCCGAGAGTTGCAGCGGGTCGAGTATCCTGGTTGCGCTCCTGAGGCTGTCAAGATCGTCGCGCTGCACTGCCAGTACCCTGTGAAGCTTGCTGATCTCCACCAGGTGGGGCGAGTGCGTAGTGTAGATAACCTGTATCTTGTCCTTGATATCCTCAAAAACCTTAAGCACATCCTCCTGGGCGCGTGCATGCAGGCTTACCCCCGGTTCATCAACAAGAAGTATCATCTCCTTGCTGACATTCGCCGATGCCTTAAGCTCCATGTAGAACGAGAGGAACCATCTCACTCCCCTGCTTCGCTGCTTGGGATAGAGCCTCTCACCCTCATCCTTGATCCAGAATTCGAGATAGGGCTTGCCGGCCTTGCCTCCATACGCTGCACTGTAATGATCGAGCTCAAACTGGATGTTTATCTTGTTGTTGCGGCCTATTGACTGCTGCCAGAAATCCTGGAAATTGCGGGTTAGTGTATGATTGAGGTTCTCAATCTTCTGCTTGAGTATGCGGCTTGAGGGCTGCTGGAAGAAAGAATAGTCAAGCTGGGCTATTGAGAGAAAATTGCGCGCGGCCTTGTACCCTTCAACCTGTTCGTTGCCTGATATGATATCCTCCATATCTATCCTGTTGGGCAGCAGGCTCCCGAAATCTTCAAAAAGTTCAATCACCGGACAGTATTCAAAGTACTTCCTGCCGAGTATCTCGCTGTTATACTGTGATTTATAGGACTGAATGATCTCACCCACCTTCTTCTGGGCTTCTTCCTCCGTGCTTCCCGACATTATATAGCCCGACATGGCAATGTGCCTGTCGAGCTCCGCCTTCCCGGCATCCCTCTCCTTACGGGTTCTCCGGTAATCGGAAAGAGTGCCTTTCCATGCAATGTCATCCTCATCTTCCAGGGGCCGCATAAGAAGCGTCATTTTCTGGTGGTGCTCCTCGAGCTTAACCGATAATTCGCTGAGATGATTATCGAGAGTGATGAACTTATCGAGCAGCCTCTGCCAGGTCTCACCCGCTTTTTTCACTTTCTGTTTTTCTGCCAGGACGGATGATATCAGTTCTTTCTTTTTCCTTATTTCACCGAGCTGATCATGAAGGCCGGCCGCAACGCTTTCAGGCAGGTCTTCCTTTCCGGTGCTTTTTCTTCCGAACAGCCTGAATCCTTTTATTTTTCCGTCAGCCGGCGGAAGCTTTGATCTTATCTGATTTTCCTGCTGCACCAGATCCGAAAGGACCTGTTCGCTCTCCCTGATAGCGGCGAGTTCCTGATCCAGCTTCTCAGTAACATCGCCGAGGTAGATCCTCCAGGCATCCTCAAGCGAATCGAGATACTGGCTTATCTCACCGCTCACCACTATCACCGATGAGAGATCGGCTATCCAAGCCCTTGTAAGCTCAATATGGGTAAGTCCCGAGAGCAGCTCCTTAAGTTCTGTGCCGGGGTTATCGGTGACCTTCAGAAGCCATCCCTGCGGAATGCTGAAGCGGCAGCTCACCTCAGGCAGGGAAAGGTCGCTGCGGAGCACATCTTCTGAAATGACTCCTGTGTAAAATACCTTAAGGGCTTCAAGGACAGAGGTCTTTCCAGATTCATTCTGCCCTATCAGGCAGGTAATGTTGTCAGGAGAAACAGACTGCCATCCTGTATCGACAATTGAACGGAAATTCCTTATCCTGAAAGCAGTAAGCCTCATCATATCAATTATAGTTATAGCCGGAATCCGAATACGAGTACGTCATCAATCTGGGGAGTGTCTCCCTTCCACTCGCTGAATGTGCTTTTAAGTATCTTTTTCTGCTGAGCCATGGGATGTTCCGCCATTGCAACTATCACTCTCTTCAGATGCTTGTGCTTGAATTTCTTGTCTGTCAGCTCGCCGAACTGGTCAGCGAAACCGTCGGAAAAAAGATAAAAGGAATCTCCTGGCTGAGTATCTATGATCTGGTTGGTGAAAGGCTGTTCGACCAGCGGGGCAAGACCGATGGTCATCTTGTCAGCTTTATATTCCGTCAGTTCTCCGTCCCTCATCCTGATCAGAGGCCTGTTGGCTCCAGAGTATTGCAGCTTTCCGGTATGGCACTCGATAATGCAGAGGGCCATGTCGATGCTGTCCATGGTTACCGAACCAAGCCCTGTCTGGTGAAGCGCCTTCATCACTTTCTCTCTCATCAGGTTCAGTATCCTGTTGGCCTTGGGATCACATTTAGCCTGGACAATTTCGTTAAGGAAGCTGATCCCGAGTATGCTCAGCAGCGCACCGGGCACCCCGTGCCCGGTGCAGTCGCCGGCAGCTACAAAAGTATACTGCCTGTTGGTGAAGGCATAATAGAAATCACCGCTTACAATATCGCGCGGAAGAAAAAGCACGAAATAATCCCTGAATAAGCCTTTAAGCAACTCAATATCAGGCATAAGTGCCTTCTGGATGATCCCCGCATACCTCAGGCTGGCAACATGGTCATCCATTCCCTGGTTCTGTATGAGGGAGATGATATCAACATTATGCTGATTCTTGCCAGACACCTTCTGTTCAGATGAGGATAAAAGATAAAGATATAAAAAAATGTTCAACCCTGCAACAGGAGGGCGTCATTTGAAGCGCCTGTTCACCAGCAGTGCCACATTTTCGACATGGTGGGTGTGCGGAAACATATCAACAGGCTGCACACGGGCTACACTGTAATTCTCTGAAAGAAGCAGTATGTCGCGTGCCTGGGTTGCGGGATTACAGCTTATATATACAATCTTCCCGGGATCAGCCTCAATGATCTTTCTGATCACATCCTCATGCATGCCTGCCCTTGGAGGATCTGTCATTATAACATCGGGGTACCCGTGATCTTTCATGAACTGATCAGACAGAACGCCTCTTATATCGCCTGCGAAAAATTCCGTATTTGTTATATTATTAATGGCAGAGTTGACCCTGGCATCCTTTATCGCATCTTCAATATATTCAATTCCGATAACCTTCTTTGCCTTCGATGCAATGTAGTTTGCTATGGTCCCGGTGCCCGTATAAAGGTCATAAACGACTTCACTTCCGGTGAGCCCGGCCATCTCCGATGCAGTCCTGAAAAGCCGGAGC
>CALMRD010000004.1 GCA_937871625.1 uncultured Bacteroidales bacterium
GCTGCAACAGCAGCGTCGTAGTCAGGCTCCTGGGCAATCTCAGGTACCAGTTCCGTATACTTTACTACTCCCTTTTCGTCAATAACTACGATGCTCCGTGCATAGAGTCCGGTAAACGGACCGTCGACGATCTCCACACCATAGGCTTTCCCGAAGTCGCTGTCACGGAATCCGGAGAGGGTAATGACATTATTGATTCCCTCCGTTGAACAGAACCGGCCCTGGGCAAAGGGCAGATCCTTTGTGATGGCCAGAACAACGGTGTTGTCCCAGCCGGCCGCCACCTGGTTGAACTTGCGTGCTGCGGTGGCACAGATACCAGTGTCAAGGCTCGGGGAGATGTTAAGTATCACTTTCTTCCCGGCAAGCTCATCAAGTGAAAGAGCCCCGAGGTCTGATTTTACAAGAGTGAAGGAGGGAGCCTTGCTGCCCCTGACCGGAAGTGAACCTGAAGTGTTTACCGGGTTACCCCTGAGTGTGATTTTTGCCATTTTTTTATTATAAAATTAGAAGTTTAATTCGATATAAATTTATTTTATTGGCCGAATGGAACTTGTATAATCAATAGCAATCAAATCTTTTATGAGCCCGTGAAGATGCAAGTTTCATTTCGTTTAATGAACAAACAGAAGCCGATAAGGTTCTTCAAATTGATTAACTTTGTATTCCTGAAACAGAATAACAAAAACAAAATAACAGAAGATGAAACTGATTGACAGCTTTGATTTCAAGGGCCTGAAAGCCATTGTAAGGGTCGATTTCAATGTACCCCTTGACAAGCAAACCCGTGAAGTTACCGATGACACCCGGATACGCGGTGCTCTCAGGACTATAAAAAAGATAACCGGTGACGGCGGCTCGGCAATACTGATGTCGCACCTCGGTCGCCCGAAGGGGCCGGAGGAGAAATATTCGCTTAAGCCTGTGCTGCCTGTATTGGAGGAGCACCTTGGCATGAAGGTGCTGTTTGCCCCTGACGCCCTGGGAGCTGAGGCTGCGGCGATGGCTGCTGCCCTGAAACCAGGGGAGGTGATGATGCTGGAGAACGTAAGGTTCTATCCCGAGGAGGAGGGTAAGCCGCTGCTGCCCGAGGGTGCAACGGATGAGGAGAAGAAAGCTGCCAAGGCAGAGCTGAAGGCGAAACAGAAGGTGATGGCAGAGAAGCTCTCAAAATATGCCGACGTCTATGTCAATGATGCCTTCGGCACAGCCCACAGGGCTCATGCCACCACGGCTGTCATCGCTGACTTTTTTCCTGAGGACAAGAGGATGTTCGGCTTCCTGATAAACAGCGAGCTGGCAGCGATGGACAAGGTTCTCAAAGAGACGGAGAAACCGTTCACGGCCATCATGGGTGGGGCAAAGGTCTCTGACAAGATTGCTGTCATCGAAAACCTGCTTGACAGGGTTGACAACCTTATCATCGGCGGAGGAATGACATACACCTTCATCAAGGTTATGGGAGGCAGGATAGGCAACTCGCTCTGCGAGGACGACAGGCTGGAGATGGCCAAGGGCATCATTGAAAAGGCCAGGGAGAAGGGAGTGAACCTGATATTCCCGGTCGACAGCGTCAACGCCGACAGGTTTGACCCGGAGGCCAACGTCTATATCTCGGCCATCGACAATGTGAACGACGGATGGATGGGACTCGACATCGGGGATGAGAGTGTTGAGCTCTTCAGTAAGGTTATCAGCAATTCGAAGACCATTCTCTGGAACGGCCCTATGGGAGTCTTTGAGATGACAAAGTTTGACGACGGAACCAAGGGCATTGCCCAGGCGGTGGCCGAAGCCACGGACAACGGTGCCTTCTCGCTTGTCGGCGGGGGCGACTCTGTGGCTGCAGTCAACATCATGGGCCTTGCTGACCGTATCAGCTACGTCTCCACCGGCGGCGGCGCCATGCTTGAATATATGGAAGGCAAGAAGCTGCCGGGCATCACAGCCATCAGGGGAGAGTGATGAGACCGTGGCTCATTCAGGCACTGACTTTCGCCCGTCAGATGAGAGTGACGAGACCGTGGCTCATTCCGGCAGTTGCCCTCGCCCTTCTGGCAGGAGGATGCAACAGGAATGATCAGCAGTTCTCAGGAACGATCACGCTGACCAATGAGCTTTTTGGCGGTGA
>CALMRD010000005.1 GCA_937871625.1 uncultured Bacteroidales bacterium
ATGCCTGATTTCCTGTCGCTGCCATCCGCTTAATCCGGGTGAGACAAAGGAGGGGTTCGTTAAAAGATTGAACCAGCAGGTAGTTTGCAATGGGCTTACAGTCCCGTGTAGCCGATGCCCAGGATCCACCCTGATATTCTGCAATCTTTACTTCAATCGTTCAACCAAAGCATCCTGAACAGTGGCGTTATCAGACTTAAGGTCAATGGTGATCATATAGCTATGGTAAACGGTGGATCCATCATAGGGTTTCATGGCCTCATAGTCATCTTTGAACAAATCGCAACTGTGCATGCTCAGCAAAACGCAGATTATCATTAAAATCTTCACCCGTTTCATGATAGCAGATAATTTAATAGTCCTTGAGGCAGGGACGGGTTACAGCGATACAATTTACCAACAAAAATTTTTCAATCCAAATTATTTTGCTGATAATGAGGTATTGAGGCTATTGACCTCACGGTTCCGGCGCCTGATTTGCCGGTTTCAGGCGGCCCGGTTCAGAGCTTCAGTTTGATGTTTATTTTCGCTAACAGTGCTGTCAGCCCGGCCATCAGAAGAGCCCAGGCAATCGAACCGATGATTACCACCAGCGGCTCTGACGACTGCTTGTAGATCAGCACCGGGATGGATGACATCCAGATGGCATGGTAGAGGATGTCGGGAGCGAGGTAGGTGGTCAGCGAATGCCGGCCTGCCGGTCTTACAATTGCCGCCCATCCTGTCATGCCCCGCACATCTGCTAGCCAGTATATTACTGCAAAGACCATGAAGCTGATGCCGCTGCAGATCATTCCCCAGCTGGGAGTAGCCTGGATCTTTGATATCAGGAACCAGTTTCTCAGGATGAATCCGATGGCCAGTGAGAGAAATCCCAGTGTTATAAGTATAGTAAGAATGCGTTCATTGCCGGATTCTTTCAATCTCCTTATCAAGACACCTGCCAGTGTGCCTGTCAGCACTATCAGGGGGACGTTTCCCTGGATAACTATCCCCAGTGCCGGACTTACGGGATCGAGGAACCCGAGGAGGCCGGATGCGTCAAGGATATTGACAATCAGGAAGAAGATGACGGCAATCGCCGTCCCGGTTATGGAATCGCGGGTTATAAGGTAGATCAGCGATGCGACGAGATATCCCCATCCTATCAGTCCCAGTATTCCCCACCATCCGGTGATCATCCAGCCGGGGTTATCTGCGGGCCCCGATCTGAATATTATTACCAGGAAAATGAGGATAGCCACACCCACTGCTCTCAGGACCGTGAATAGCATCTTTACCCTTCCTGACGGGTAGTCATTCCATACCAGGAATACGGAGGTATACATCAGCAGCGCCCAGAGGTCTTTATGCATGCCCGTGGTCTCCGGGTTCACTCTGCCTGAGTTGAGCATAAGGACGCCGATAACAAGCAGTGACAGGGTCCGGATGGCAATATGCATCAATATCTTTAATACTGTCTCACCTTTTTTTATCCTGCCTGAGACGGCGAATGGTATTGCCATACCAACAATAAAAAGGAAGCCGGGGAAAACCCAGTCGGCGAGACCCATTCCGTCATGGTCGGCCGGCATATGACCCAGCCATGACGGAGCAACCCTCATGTTCAGGTCATTGACGAAGAGCATCAGCAGCAGGGTGAGACCCCGCATAATATCTAACGAAAGTATCCGGTTGCCCGACTTCATTGATGATCTGTTTTTGCTGATTTCAAACTTACATAAAATCGCCTGATAAAATTCATGAGAGGAAAATCAAGGCCGTCACCCGGTTTCACACAGGAAGTTCCTTACCACGAGAACTAACTGGCAGCAAAGTCAACGAACTACTCTCCAGGGTGAAGCCGGATAGTCTTGACTGCCCGTCATATTAAGATCTCCCGGGACTATTAATACAATCCAGTTCTCACTCCTGAGGCAGATCCCCTGTAGAAACGGCCCTCCTTAAAGATAATCATAGTCCCCGGTTGTCCATACCCCATACCGGTATCAATACCTGTTACCTTGTTGTCATAGAGGATCGTGACCTCTTTATGAGGCGTGTGTCCAACAAAAATACGTTCCTTGCCATAGAAATCAAGTATGGAGTCCACCTGGTTCAAGGTTAGAGTTGTGTCGTTAAAATATCCCCTGTACCACAGTGGTCCCATGTTCCCGCCTAACAGGTCCAGTACTTCGTCCCCTGTGGGAAAATCCACCTCTTTCCCTGTGATCCTTTCAGCGAAGAGCTGATTGATATCCTTGATCTTTAGTTTTTTCTGAATGAGCTGAGGTGACGCTCCCGCATGTACAAAAAGGATATCGTTTATGGTGATCATTACGGGCTTCGTGCGGAGCCACCTGCCCAGCACTGAGGCTCCGGAGTAGAGATCAGAGTATTTCGTTCCGGTAATAGCCTCGACTTTGCTGTACTTTTCATGGATATACCTCAGGTCACCGGAGAGGACCATCTGTTCGTGATTACCGAGAAGAAGATGGACCATTCCGCCATCCCTTGCTGCCTGTTTTTCCAGCTTGAAAAGATGCCAGAGTATTTCAGTGACCTCGTCTCCCCTGTCAAAGGCGTCGCCCAGGAAGACGAAATGTCCTCTGCCGAATTTCCAGTTCAGGTCTTTATCAATGATTCCGTTTGCCAGCAGCTGTTTCAGGTAGTTGTCATAATGGCCGTGCACATCACTGATTGCTGCAATACTGTCGATCCGTTTGAAACTCTGGCGATATTTCGGCTTCGTCCTGTAGGTCTTTGTAAGCTCCCTGTAGCTGGTTTGCTGACCTGAAGGAAGAGTGATCACTGAAGACCTGTCGGGAAGAAAGAAGCTCTCCCTTACCATACTGCCTTCGATCCGGATGGCCTTGAGAGTATCGCCGGCCAGGAAGAAATAGGGGCCATCATTGATAACACTGTCCCTCTCTTCTGAAGCAGGGAGAGCCGACAGATTCAGGCTGAGGAAAATGCTGATTGACCAAAAAAGCAATTGTATTTTCATCAGATTACATATTTGTTATTTCATTGATATAATGGAACTTACATATAGCAAAACAATCATTTCTCCTAGCGTGTTACTGGTCATGCAAGTTTCATAATCTGCTGTTCTGTTGTTAATTCCGTATCATTGGAACAATGTTATACTCCAGAAAGATAACACTTCTTCCGTGACTTTGTTCCGGAGGCACTGTACCTTTCAGCCTGTGGTTATACCCGGAACGGGACCAGCCACGGTCTCCGCGGTAAATGAGCATCTTAAAAAGATCTCAGATTCCGGTTACAATTATATTAACCCGGATTTGGTTGCCGCTATATTTTAAGCCAATTAATTGACTTGGTACAGTACATTTCCTATATTTACTCTGACGAAAAGAAAATCAGGCCTTTATAAAGTGCCTTCAGTAGTCTTTTCCGAAAGAGAGATTTGAACCTCTTTTAAAAATAGCAAGATCATGACCACAGATTTCTTCAATCTTGACAATCCGGCATTCTGGGCCATAATGGAGAGGTTTGCCATGAACCTGGTTTTTCTTTTCCTCCTCTTGAGGGTCGTCTATTACAGGTTTTCCAGGAAGTCGAATTACCTCTTCGGGTTCTTTCTGATGGGGATCGTCATCTTTTTTATTGGTGCCATGCTTAAGATCGTTGCAATGGAGTTTCAGATGGCAATAGGATTGTTTGCAATATTCACCATCCTTAATCTCAGGACGATAAGTTTTGATGTTAAGAATATGGCCTATCTTTTCGCTGTAATTGCCATTTCCGCCCTGAACTCCCTTGACCTGAAGGGAAAATTCCCCTTTCTTGGAGTTGTGATTTTCAATGTCATAATTATAGCATCCGCGTTCATACTTGAATATTTTCTTACCAAAAAAGACAAATACTCCACTCACCCGATAATCTATGATAACCTGGAGATGCTGAAGCCTCACAATAAGAAGGAGCTGATAGCCAGTGTAGCTGAGATGACCGGAATCGAAGTCAAAAAGGTCAGGATCCGCAGGGTTAACTACAAGGAGAGGTTTGCCGTCCTTGACATTTATTATTGAGAGTGATTATTGAAAGTTCTTGCATTCCGCAAGGAAGAGGTCTACCAACCTTTCCAAACTTCTGGGCTTTTCAAGCTGATCAAAGAACTGATCCAGGAAGACAGTAATATCACGTTTTGCTGGTTTGCTTAGGTGAGGAGAGTTATTTATTACAGAATAAAATTCCCCCTTCTTTGCAAGAAACTCCAGAAGTTCGCTCTCAAATACCTCCCTGGAACGGCAGATACCCAAAAAGGTACGGTCGCGGTTGTTCTTCAACCCTGTTTCGGGCAGGGGTATGGCGTAGTCGGCATTGACGACTCCTGCCAGGTCGAAATCGAAAGGAATCGGTACACCCTGACCTGCAAGTTCAAATACCGGGGATGAAAAGACGGATATATTGTGCTGACCCGGTACGGACCAGTCCCAGTTGGAGACCATATAGTTGAAGATTGCAATGCGGTCTATCATGGTCGGAAGCATATGTCTCAATGACAGAGCTTTTGTGCTGACCTCAAGCAGATTTAGCCTGCTCTCGACAAGCCCTTCCGGTTCCAGGAGTATCCCATATTGGATGATCGGCCTTCTCTTCTTTTCGGTATCAATATAGCTCAGTCTTACCAGCCTTGCCCGGAAAGAGGTATCAGTGACTACATTGTACAGTTTGTATACGAGGTATTCCCTTATAACATAGTCTCCAAAAGTGGAGCCTGGCTGGCATTGGTTAACCAGCTTAATCTTCTTTATCCTGCCTGAATCGGGACCTTCATACAGAGGCTTCCTGAGCACAATTCGTGCCGGCGGGTATTTGCATCTTTCGTACCTCGACTGCCCCCTGTACTTAACTGTAACCTTTCTTTCCACGGAGTCTGTCTCACTGATATGCAAGGTCATCCTGCCGTCAACGGACTGGTCCCTGTCCGCCTTTTTCATGAATTTGGACACATCAAAGTGCAGGGAGACCTCCAGAATATCTTCATCTTCAAAGAGAGAGAAGTATCTGTCGGGAATATCTTCTTCCTGTTGCACCGCCCCGGATGTATCAATCTGCCCGGATGACGGCACGACTGACAGTACGAAGAGAGCCAGGGCTATGGACAACAGATGAATACATCTGCAGCCGGGTTTATGGTCGCTACCTGATTTCATCATTCCCATATCTGAATAACAATATTGAAGCAGGATTGTTACTGCCCTCGTTTGAGATCAGCATATCTCCGTTGTCATGGAATGAGATACCTTCCGGCAGGTTGAAGAGCTCCTTATCGAGTCTTTCGAGATAGTGAAGGGTACCATCCTCTTTAAAAACACAAAGCATCCGGTTGGCAGCTGAAATCACAAACAGCATACCGGTGAGAGGGTGAATGGCCAAGTCAGAAACCCTGAGATTTAATTCACGTTTTTCATCGGGAATTTTGATATTATTTTCCGAAGCGTAACTGGCTATCGCAGGCAGATCAAATTCCTGCACCTTCTCCCAAACCGGGTTGTCAGAAATAAGGTTTATTCCATAGACAGGATGTTTCTTTCGATCTCCGTACTCTTTTCCCGGGTTGCTTTTGGGTACGATCAGCAGCCTGTGATGTCGACTGTCGTAACAGAGACCCTCATACTCTGCAGGGGGGCCGCCTGCTGAAGATATCTGTTGTGTATAATCCGGAGATTGATGAGGCCTGGTTTCGAATATTGTACCATCGCTTCTCAGTACGTAGAATGAACCGGCAACGCCTGCTATGCCTTCATAATCACCAGGGTAGTAAAATGTGAAATGATCTCTGATCTCATTCTTCACCAAATCATAGATGAAGACAATCCCATTTTCATCCTGTACGCAGGCAACGGATGTTGAATCGATAACGGTAATTCCCGATATTTCAAAGAGAACAGGGGGCAGAATTGCAACCCTGTCAGGATTGGCAAGATCATAACCGACGGGGTTGACCTTTCTGACAACAGTGGAATGAGTGCTTTTATCGGTTGGATTGCCGCAGCTGAACAGAGTAAGGCATGACAGCAGCAGCAATTGTGAAATTATCTCATTGGATAACATCTAGATTTATAATGTATGGAAATCAAAGTTACGCCATTGAGATGCCAAAGTCAACAGGTGATCATGAACCTGATTGATCATTCAACAGAAAAAAAGAAACCGATTAAAAATCAGTTTCTTTCGTTTATGTACCCGGAGCCGGGATCGAACCGGCACAGCATTGCTGCCACTGGTGTTTGAGACCAGCGCGTCTACCAATTCCGCCATCCGGGCATATTTACCATAATTTATTTAATCTTAGTATATCTTGTTTCACTCAATAATCCATTTACTCCACTCATCCGGATGGCGGAATTGCCTCCCCTGCATTCCGGCCCCTTCGCTAAGTCAGCCCACCGGGCTGACTTTTAGCGCTCGGACCTGCCATCCGGGCATTTTCAGTCTCCAGTCTTCAGTCTGCAGTCTGCAGTCAACAGTCGGCAGTCGGCAGTCGGCAGTCGGCAGTCATCAGCAGGATGCGAAATTAGGATAAAATTTTGAAACCACTACTGCCTACTGCCAATTGGCTACTGCCTTATCTTCATTATCTCCACCTTCCTGAACTCGACGGGGTGAGACTCCGACTGCAGTGCAATGTAACCATCCTTCAGCGGTGTGCCCTGAGGAAGGGTGAACCCCTCCGGCAGATCGCCGCCAATCTGCGGTTTGGAATATGTCAGCACCGTGTCACAGTTGACTATGTGGTGCATGATACTGTCGGCATATACTACCAGCTCTGCCATCACCCAAGCGTCATCATAGAAGAATCCGGAGGTTGAGGAGGTGCAGTGCTGCGTTATCAGGGAATCGCCCATCACTATATGAGTATGAGGTGTGCAGACATTCATCGTGGGTGTTTCCCGGTCTGCGGTGCTTCCGAGAAACTGTACCTCAACCGATACGGGCCAGTCCTGGTTCAGTCCTATTGTTGCCGGATCCTGGCAGTGGAACATGATCCCGCTGTTGCGATAACCCCATGAGGGACCTCCGGGAACCTGTTCGCCGGTAAAGCGGTATTCCACACGCAGCCTGTAGGACGAGAAGGGCTCTTTGTAATAGATATGTCCAAACTCCATCCGGAAGGTGTCATACTCCGAGTAGGATACCTTCATGATGCCTTCTTCAACCCTGAAGGTGTTTTTGTAGTTCTCGCCAAGGGGTGATCCCTTGATCTTGATTATCCAGCCGTCGAGGTTCTCACCGTTGAACAACTGTATCCACTGTTCCTTCGGTTTCGGGGAACAGGATGCCATCATGATGGTGATGGCGGCAAAGATTAGTGTTTTTTTCATCATTGGTCTACAACCTACAATACTTGATCGCCTACGGCGAAAGGGTTAAACTTTGTTTCTGGTCTATAATTCCTTAAGGCCTGCGGTCTAAAGAATGTTTGTTAATGCCATTTCTGCAATACATTATCGCCCCGATACGCCTCCCGGCTGTCGGGGCAGGCTCTACAGCTTAATGAATATTTGTTAATATCCTGATTTATAATGCAATACAGGCTCTACGGCCCAGGGAATATTTATTAATATTTTGATCTACAATACTTTATCGGCACAGCGAAATCGAAAATCGCACATCGAAAATCACTACTGCCTACTGCGGACTGCCTTCCCGACACGGGTGTCAGGATTGAGACTCCTCCTGTGCCGGCGCCTCAAACTGCCCACTGCCGACTGCCGGCTGCCAACTGCCGGCTGCCGACTGAGGACTGCCGACCTTAACGTCTGCCGGCTGCCCACTTAGGACTGCCGACTTTAACATCTGCCCACTGCCTCCAGTATGGCCCCCATTATTCCATCCGCATCATACCCGCACTCATGCCACAGCTCCTGCTGGGAACCGTGTTCCACGAAGTAGTCGGGTATGCCCATGCGCCGTATCTCAACCGCATAGCCATGATCTGCGGCAAACTCCAGCACGGCGCTGCCAAAACCTCCCTTGATCATACCGTCCTCGACGGTGATGATCCTGCGAAAGCGCTTCATCACCGCATGCAGCACCTCTCCGTCAAGCGGATTGGCGAAGCGCATGTCATAGTGCATCACCGTGATGCCACTATCGCGCAGTCCCCTCACGGCTTCAACCACAAAGTTACCCGGATGACCCAGGCTCAACACAGCTATGTCATTGCCCTCGCTTATCAGCCTGGCCCGGCCCACGGGTATCTCCTCAAAGGGCTGCTGCCAGTCGCATATCACCCCGGCACCCCGGGGATAGCGTATGCTGAAGGGCCCCTTCACGCTGTCGAGCTGTGCCGTGTACATCATGTTGCGAAGCTCCACCTCGTCCATCGGGGCGGCGGTGATCATACCAGGTATGTTGCGCATGAAGGCAATATCGAAGAAACCATGGTGTGTGGCACCGTCAGTGCCTACCAGTCCGCCGCGGTCGAGGCAGAAGATCACCTTCAGACCCTGTATGGCTACGTCGTGTACCACCTGGTCATAGGCACGCTGCATGAACGAAGAGTAGATATTGCAATAGGGGATCATACCGTTGGCTGCCATACCGGCAGAGAAGGTCACCGCATGCTGCTCGCAGATGCCTACGTCAAAGGCCCTGCCGGGCATCTCCTTCATCATTATGTTCAGTGAGCAGCCGGTGGGCATCGCCGGTGTAACGCCCACTATCCTGTCGTTCTGCCGTGCAAGTTCGAGGACGGTATGACCGAACACATCCTGGTAGAGAGGGTGTTTGGCACAGTCAGCAGGTCTGATCAGTTCTCCTGTACATTTATCGAACTTGCCTGGAGCATGAAACACTGTTTGTTCTTCTTCTGCCCTGGGAAATCCCTTTCCCTTTACTGTGACACAATGCAGGATCTTGGGTCCGGGGATGGTCCTGAGGTCTTCCAGAACCCGTGTCAGGTGAAGAACGTCATGACCATCGATGGGTCCGAAGTACCTGAACTTGAGTGCTTCAAAGAGGTTACTCTGTTCCAGCACGGTACCCTTGATGCCTCCCTCAATCTGTGAAGCAAGTATCCTTGCCCGGGCGCCCACTCTCCTGTAACGGCCCAGGAGACGCCAGACCCTGTCTTTGAACCTGTTGTAGGTACGGCTGGTGGTGATATCAAGGAGGTACTCCTTGAGGGCCCCGACGCTGGCGTCTATTGAAATATTGTTATCATTGAGAATCACCAGGAGGTCAGCCTTTTCGTTCCCTGCGTTATTAAGTCCTTCAAATGCCAGGCCCGCCTGCAGGGCGCCGTCGCCAATCACTGCCACCACCTTTCGTTTTTCGCCCCTGGCCTGAGCTGCCACGGCCATGCCAAGTGCTGCGGAGATGGATGTTGATGAGTGTCCCACACCGAAGGCATCATATTCACTCTCGGCCATGCGCGGGAAGCCGCTGATGCCCTTGTACTTCCGGTTAGTATGAAACTGTGACTTGCGTCCGGTAAGGATCTTGTGTCCGTAGGCCTGGTGTCCGACATCCCATACTATCTTGTCATATGGGGTGTTATAAACATAATGGAGGGCCACAGTAAGCTCTACCACCCCAAGGCTGGCACCGAAGTGACCTGGGTTGGTACTTACCTCGTCAATGATATGTTGCCTGAGCTCGTCGCTGAGTTGAACCAGGTCAAGCCTGTCAAGCTTCCTGAGGTCTTCAGGAGTGTTGATTCCGTCAAGCAGCCGCTCTTTTTCTGACATCAGTTAAAGGTAACAAAAGACCGGGCAAAGATACTTATATTTTAAATTTTGTAACAAATGACCTTTGCCCGGGGATGCTGGTAAAATATCTTAGTTGTTAATTAATCCTTATCTTTTCAATAACATGTTTTCTCATTTATTGTTTAATTCGCAGAGAGTGTGTGGATAAAAAAC
>CALMRD010000006.1 GCA_937871625.1 uncultured Bacteroidales bacterium
GTGAAAGAGTACTGGGAGGCATTCTCGGCACAGTATCCTGATGCAAAGATCTCCAAAAAAATGTCCAGACGGTTCGGGTCGGATTAAAAGGCTGTCTGACAGCATTCTGTTCACATAAAATATTTTTCGCCGCTCCTGAATAAGCGTTCAAGTTTTTTATCACCTTTAATGGCTTGAATTTTAGGGGTGAATATAGTCTGATATATGGGCGGTTTCGATTTTTCCAAGAGGGATTCCTTTGGCAGCAGGATGGGAGTGATCATGGCGGCAGCGGGCTCTGCCGTAGGGCTGGGAAACATCTGGAGGTTCCCTTATATCCTCGGGGAGAACGGCGGGGGAGCCTTCCTGATAATTTACCTTATTATCATGTTTTCAATAGGCATTCCCGTTATGATGTCCGAGCTGTTGATAGGCAGGAGAGCGCAACGAAATCCCGTCGGCGCTTTTAAGGTTCTTGCCCCTGGCAAGCAGTGGTACCTTGTGGGAATGATGGGCATCATCTCCGCGTTTATGATACTGGCATTCTATACTGCGGTTGCCGGGTGGACACTGGAATACATTTATCAGACCCTTATAGGGGGATTCACAGCTAAAAGTTCTGCTGATCTGGCAACAATGTTTGAGTCATTCAGGAGCGATTCACTTCGTCCGGCTCTCTGGTTTGCCGTCTTCATGGCAGCCACTGCGGGCATTGTACTGGGAGGAGTACGCAAGGGCATTGAGAAATCGACCAAAATAATGATGCCTCTTCTCTTTATCCTGCTGATCGTAATGTGTGTCAAATCACTGACACTCCACGGTGCAGGAAGGGGGGTGGAGTTCCTGTTCCGGCCTGACTTCTCAAAGATTACAGGAACAACGGTGCTGATGGCATTGGGACAGGTCTTCTTCTCTCTCAGTATCGGTATGGGTACGATCATTACCTACGGATCATACATACAGAAGGATAATAATCTTGCCGGCACAGCTGTGGAGGTATCGCTCATTGATACATTTGTGGCTGTGCTTGCGGGTATAGCTATCTTTCCCGCCGTTTTTGCCTTCGGCATATCACCTGAGTCGGGGGAGTCACTTACGTTTATCGTCCTTCCGGGAATCTTTCAGCAGATGACAGGAGGAATGGTTTTCGCTTTCATGTTTTTTCTCCTGCTGGCACTGGCAGCACTCACCTCAACGATCTCGGTGCTGGAGGTGATCGTTGCCTACTTTTCCGAACAGCTGGGACTGACGCGCAGGATGGCTGTGCTTCTTGCAACACTCTCTATGTTCATCCTCGGGATTTCCGCCTCTCTCTCCCTGGGAGTGATGAGGAATATCAGGCTTTTCGGTCTTAATATCTTTGATCTGTTCAACAACACGACAGCCAACATACTGTTGCCCCTGGGAGGCCTGCTGATAGTCCTGTTCCTTGGTTGGTTCTTCCCCTCCCGGGATATCAGGGATGAGCTTTCCAACAACGGGACACTGGCTGTCCGCTATTATTCTCTTTACAGGTTCATTATCCGATTTGTTGCTCCCATTGCCATTACTATTGTCTTTCTCAACGGAATAGGTCTACTGAAGATATAACCCCAACCGGATCTGCTATGCAAAAGATCTATGACTTTCTGGTAATGCTCGACGGTTATCTGGGCGGGCATGTTTGGTTTATGGTGCTCCTTATCGGCACCGGCCTTTTTTTTACTGTCTACCTTGGCTTTCCGCAGATACGCTATTTCAGGCATGCAATCCGCATCACCAGGGGGAAGTATGATCACTCGCACGACATAGGTGACACCTCTCACTTCCAGGCGCTTGCCACCGCCCTGTCGGGTACGGTAGGTACAGGTAACATCGCCGGTGTGGCACTGGCCATTCATCTGGGCGGTCCCAGTGCTCTGTTCTGGATGCTTGTTACAGCGGCCATCGGGATGTGCACCAAGATGGTGGAGGTATCTATCTCACATAAATACAGGGATATTCTGCCTGACGGGAGTGTCTCCGGCGGGCCAATGTACTATATGAAAAAGAGGCTGAACATCACCACCCGTAACGGCAGGGTGATAAAGACCGGCCTTGTCCTCGGAGGATTCTTTGCCGGGGCGACAATTCTCTGCTCTTTCGGCACAGGCAGCCTGCCACAGATAAACAGTATCTCCAATGCAGCCTACTCCACTTTCGGGATCAAGCATATCGTTACCGGTGCCGTCCTTTCCATCCTCCTGGCTATGATCATCATAGGAGGAATTAAACGAATAGCCAGGCTGACATCGGTCATGGTGCCGTTCATGGCCATCCTCTACCTGGCAGGTTCACTGATAGTCATTTTTTCCAATTATCAGAACATCCTTCCATCCCTTGGTGCTGTCTTCGGTGAAGCCTTCACCGGATCGGCAGCGGCAGGGGGCTTTCTGGGAGCCAGCTTCGCCTTTGCCATGAACAGGGGGGTGAACAGGGGGCTCTTCTCCAATGAGTCAGGACAGGGCTCAGCACCCATAGCGCACTCGGCAGCCCGTGCCCCGGAGCCTGTCTCCGAGGGTATGGTAGCACTGCTGGAGCCATTCATTGACACTATCTGCATCTGTACCCTCACCGGGCTTGTAGTGCTGGCATCAGGGGCCTGGAACACCAAGACGGAGAACCAGTTTCAGACTACCGACATGCAGATCCTTTCCGGCATCTATGATGATGGCAACAAAGAGGACGTTGTGAGGCTGAGCAAACACCTCAGGGGTGATCAGTTTCTTGACCTCTACAACGGCACCATGGTGATAGAGGATGGCAGGCTAATGACAACAGGTCTCTCTGTCATCCATGCCAGGTCGCTGGCAGAGAATATCGAGTTTCTGTCAGGTAAGGAGCCTTATTCCGGAGAGCTGGAAGTCATAGCAGGCAAGCTCCCCGCCATCTCCTCGCTGACCGTGAGGGGAGAATCACTTATCCACAGCGCCCCACTGACAACCTTTGCATTCAGTCAGAGTATACTGAAAGGCTTCGGATCATATATCGTCACCTTCTCACTGCTGCTTTTCGCCTTTTCCACAGCCATCTCATGGTCATATTACGGAGACAGGGCGACGACCTTTCTCTTCGGTCAGAAATATGTTATCTATTACAGGCTGGTCTTTGTTGTGGGCTTCTTCATTGCATCCTTTACTGACACGACCATCATATGGTCTCTCTCCTACATAGCGATAGTACTGATGGCCGTGCCTAACCTGATCGGGATATTCATCCTGAGGAAGGAGGTTAAGCAGAATGTGAAAGAGTACTGGGAGGCATTCTCGGCACAGTATCCTGATGCAAAGATCTCCAGTAAGATGTCCCGTAGGTTTGGCAGAAAGAACTGAGGCTAAGCTGCAGAGAGCCGTTCGGTTATGCAGAGTGCATATTTCGTCCGCTTGTTGGGGTAGTAAAATAGCATATCCTGCTCGTCAGTTGCGGCCGGTGTTGTTCATGAGACCCTGCAGGATTTTGATCAGTCGTTTTCAGGCATTCGCGGATAGAGATCTTCCACCTTAACAGCCGTTTCGCTGGCAGCAGTTATCTCTGTTTCCGCCACTTCTGCACTCCTGTTTCTGAAGTAAAGCAGAAAGGCGAGTATGGGCATGAGGGGCCTCACCAGGGCTCCGGTAAGGGCGCTCAATGCTATATAAAGTGGATTGCTGCTCATCTCCAGCATCGCCGAAGCCGCCTCCGGGTTGGTGATGGAACGAATGAAGGAGCCGGTAAACGGAAGCATTGTCAGTGTGCTGAGAAGCATCGCTGCAACAACCATTATCAAGGCCAGAATCACGAACCACCCCATATTGGGCCAGAGGTTCCTGTGCATCAGCCTGAATGAGCGGGTGACTATTTCAATCGGATTACGGGTCTCAATGAGGGTGACCGGCATGGCAAATATCATCGCGGTGGCCATGTATGCAAGGGCAAACAGGCCGGGAAGCACAAGCAGAACAATGCCTATGGAGGTCAGGATGGCAGTCAGAACCATGAATATGATCATGGCAACAAGGTATGGCAGTAGCGCCAGCAGCATCTTCTTCAGCAGCATTGAGGCGAACCCCGGCTCATTCGCAGGTCTGTCAAGAATCCATGTATGCAGGAAAACCATCAGGAGCAGTGTCACAAGCATCGTGAGAGCATACGGTCCGGCCATCGACTTCATCTTTTCAAGTACCAGCTGGGGGTCAGCAGATACCTCCTGAAGCGAGGCCATATCAATGCCTGCCATGAAAATCAGGGATAGCAGGGAGCCCGCCACAGAGATGATGTACATGCCTATGAAGTATTTCTTGTAGAAAGACCAAAGCTTGTTGAATGCACTGTCAAGGTCAGCGGCCCCGGCCAGAGGATGGTTCTGATAGTTATTCATTGTAGAGGTTCTTGTAGCAGATAGTTCAAAAAATTCGCGTAAAACTAATAATAATTCAGTTCATTATCTCAAGCATCTCCTTAACGCCAAGCTCCTCGAAAGGATTGTGCATACCGGCAAAGGTGCCTGCCAGCCTTGATTTCCTCTCCTGCAGTCTGAGTATCTTTTCCTCTATCGTCTCCTGTGAGATGTACCGTGATACAAACACTCTTTTCACCTGGCCAATCCTGTGAGCCCTGCTCAGTGCCTGTATCTCCGACGCCGGGTTCCACCAGGGGTCCAGGATAAAGACATAGTCGGCCTCGGTCAGGTTGAGCCCCACACCACCGGCTTTCAGGGAAATCAGAAAGACCCTGATACTGTCATCGTTCCGGAAGCTTTCAATAATATCCTCCCGGTTGCGCGTCGATCCTGTCAGCATTGCATATCCAATGTTGTTGGCGGAGAGCCAGTCAGGAAACAGCTCGAGATGCTTTACGAAGGAGGAGAAGACAAGTATTTTATGTCCTTCTGCAATTACACTTTCTATGTTATGTATTACCGTGTCATACTTACCTGATCCCCCGATGTAGCTTTCATCTGTCAGGATCGGGTGGTTGGCTATCTGCCTGAGGCGCATCAGCCCCTGAAGCACCATGATTGCAGACTTTTCCATGCCCACGGACTCGATATTCTCAAGTATGCTGTTGCGGACAGCAGACTTCTCTTTCTCATAGATGGCAGACTGCTCATCTGACATATCACAGAGGATAACCTGCTCGGTAACAGGTGGGAGTTCAGTAGCGACCATCTCCTTGGTCCGTCGCATGATGAATGGCTGGATGATCTTTCTGAGCCTGTTCGCCTTCTCCTCCTCAAAACTCCTTTCGATGGGTCTGGCAAACTCTCTCCTGAAGAAGGTAAGGGAGCCGAGCAGTCCTGGATTGACAAAGCTGAGCTGCGTCCAGAGGTCTGTCAGGGAGTTCTCAACGGGTGTTCCGCTGAGGACCAGCCTGTGGCTTGACCGGAGACGCATGACGGACCTGTATATGTTGGAGGTGGGGTTTTTGATATGCTGGCTCTCGTCAAGGATGACGTAGAAGAAGTTAACCGCGGAAAGGATCTCGATATCCTGACGTACCGTATGATAGCTGGAGATAATTATGTCATAACCGTAAAAGTGCGATGCGGATTTCTCTCTTCCGGTGCCGTGATGAATCACCGCCGTCATCGAAGGAAAAAACCTTCTTATTTCGTTGTACCAGTTATGGCAGAGCGATGCCGGGACGATGATCAGTGACGTGCCGGCACTCTCCCTGTCGCTGAACAGGTTCATCTGGACCGGTGACCTGTCGCTGCTCCGGCTATCCGGTTTTATCTGTGCCGGGGCCTCTTCCGGAGAAGGATGCCGCCGGTTCTCCTTGTTCCAGGCCAGCAGTGCCAGCGCCTGCAGTGTCTTGCCCAGCCCCATATCGTCAGCCAGGCAGCCTCCGAGGTTCTGGGTCTGCAGGTAATGGAGCCAGCTAAGCCCCTCGGCCTGGTAGGGGCGCAGCTCGGCAGTGATGCCTGACGGTGCAGTCAGCAGCGGGAGCTGGTCGGGAAAGGAGAGTTTGCCCAGCCCGCTACAGCTGTCACAGTCATCGCCGGATACAATATCGCTTACCAGCGCAAAGTGCTGCTTGTGGAGCATGATGCTCTCCTCGCGGTCACGACCCATCTCAAAGAGTCCCCTGTAGCGGGTGAACCACTCCTCAGGAAGGATGGCCACAGTACCGTCAGGCAATAAGTACTCACGCACCCCGTCAAGAATATTTCGCCGCAGCCTTGTAAAGGGTATGTTGAAGGAACCGATCTGCACCACAGCCCTCAGGTCAAACCAGTCATTGATCAGCTCATGACTAAGAGTAAGTGTGACAGGTTCCAGGGAATATTTCTTGTCGAGGCTCCCGGTGCGGACCGTAAGTCCCGCCTCTTCCAGGCGCCGCTGGTTGTAGGCTATCGCCTCAATCAGATCGTAAAGAGAGTTATTGTCTCCTCGCGTGGCACCAGGGGTCATGAAGCTGATCCCGTCCTCGGTGAAAAGCCCTGCATCCTGCAATGCGCCGATGCATTTTTTCTCCCAGGTAAGGTCGCGATTCTTTCTCCGGAAGAGATACTTCCCCTGCTCATTGCTGAAGGTGGTGAAATGTGGCATTTCATCGGAAGAGAATATGGTACGGTCATCGTAACGGAATGTAAGGATGATGGCAGGATAGCCACCGACAGTTAACTCGAGGGTGATGAATGCCTGCCTTGCAGGGGCTTTCTCTTCAAGAACGAATCCGGTGCCTGTGACCCTGTAGCTGTTGATGACCGAAAGCACAAAAGTGCTGAAATATTTCTCTTCTGCGGCCCCGGGGATGCTGATACTATCCCTCTCAAGAAAAGGTTTCAGCTTGGTGCCCTCTATCTCAGAGACAAAATAAAGGGTTTGGTCTGATCTTATCACGCAGGGCTTGTTTGAGAGTATCTCGGTGGATGATCCTCGCAGGTCAATCGGTCTTCCGTTGTACTCAACCGTCAGGGAGTAACTGCTGCCACCGCTGTTGCGTTCAAACCTGAATACCGGCATCGCTTCCTCAGGGGCAATGGTTAGCCTGTCTTCAGGATGAAGGGTGGTAATCCTCAGCTTCTGGCTGTAGACAGGTATCTCTTCATTGAGGGCTATATGAAGACAGTGATGGATACGAGTCTCGATGTGGGGTTTGATAAGCCTGTCAAAATCCCTGTCGGTTACCAGCGTCAGAAACTCCTTTACACTTTTATGCTTTGAGAATAGCCTGTACAGATGCCTGTCAGAGTATTCATTTAACAGCCTGACAATCTCCCTCTCCTCATTGTCAAGTTCTGAGAGAGTTGTTCCGTCAGGAAATGGAGCCAGGGCTTCGGCAAACAGGTAGTAATCGCGACCATGCTGTTTCTCAATCATATACGGTACCAATACCGTTCCCCAGCGTCGGTGCTGGGCAAGTATCAGTGCAAAGAGTCTCTCTCTCTCCCGGTTGCCGGGTTGGTGCATGGGTAGAAAAAATAGAATCTGCAATGTTCAAATTCTTTGGTAAAAAACAAAGTGTCGGCGCTGAATTTTTTTTGCGAGGCTGTCGGAAAAACAGGGCGATCCATTTCAATCCTACACCGGGCCTCATGTACCGATAATTTTAATATCTTGCCATCCTTGTTCACAACAGGAAACGGAAATGAGACATCCATGATATTTCCGATTGGCGCACAGGCTGATAAATATTTCATGGCTGTTCCATCAGGGCTTTAAAATGAATCATATACGGATGAAACTTATATGAGCAGTAACCCGCAAGAGAAAATGGTTATTCAACTACATGTAAGTTCCATTCGACCAATGAAACAATAATAAATAATCGAATGAAAAGGATACTTGCTGCTTGCCTATTATTTACTGTTACCCTGGCTGTCTCAGCCCAGGTTACGCCCCTCACCGCAGGCTGGAGGGCGAAGAAGGCCTCGGAGGTGAATGTTGACGGATGTCATCTGACAATGACTGATCCTGACTTTTCCGGATGGATCAGCGCCACTGTTCCCGGCACGGTTCTGACAACGCTGGTGAACAACGGTCGTGCGCCTGAGCCCTGGTTCGGCATGAACAACGAAGAGATTCCTGATGTTTACAGTGAGGGTCGTGATTATTATACTTATTGGTTCTTTACGCGTTTCTCCGCCGAGACTCTCGACTCCACGAAGCAGGTCTGGATCAATTTCAGGGGCATCAACTACAGGGCCGAGATCTATTTCAACGGGAAACGGATCAGTGATGACACACATGAGGGTATGTTCCTGCGCCAGAAGTACAATGTCACATCTCTGTTGAACAGGAAGGATTACAATCGTCTTGCGGTTAAGGTTGAACCACCGCTCCATCCGGGCAACCCCAACGGTGGCCAGGGCGGAGATGGCATGATAGGACGTGATGTGACCATGCAGTTCACGGCAGGATGGGACTGGATACAGCCTGTCAGGGATCGCAATACCGGTATCTGGGATGAGGTTTCCATTGAAGTGACGGGTGATGTGGATATAAGTAACGGATTTGCCAGGACACGAGTGCCTGGCGCCCGACTTCCCGGTGAGTTGCAGGACCCGGCCTTCGTGACATTCTCCGCGGATTTTGAAAATGTGACAGACAGGCTGGTTGAGGGAGAGGCAGCCATAGCCTATATGGGGTCCATTGAAAAGAAAAAGATAAAGATAGAGCCGGGGACAACAGTTACCGTTGCCTTTTCGGAGATGAAACAGACGGATCCCAGGATATGGTGGCCCAACGGAATGGGTCAGCCATCACTCTATCCGGCGGTAATAACATTTCACGATAAGGATGGCGCAACTCTTGACAGGGAGGATATGATGTTCGGCTTCAGGGAGACGGGGAGCTGGTTCGATGAGAAGACCGGCTCACGTGTCTTTGCCATCAACGGCCAGAAGGTGTTCATCCGCGGTGCCAACTGGATAGCCTCCGACGGCATGTTGCGCCTGAGCCGCTCAAGATACGATGCCGAGGTTAAGATGCATGCAGAGATGAACATGAACATGATCAGGGTGTGGGGAGGCTCCATCATGGAGAGACCGGAGTTTTATGAGGCATGTGACAAGTACGGTATACTGGTATGGCAGGATCTCTGGATCACCGGCGACTGCAACGGCAGATGGCCTGACACCCTCCGGAAGGCTGAGACACAGGCACGCCGCCGTGAATATCCTGACAACCATTCCCTGTTCATCAATTCTCTGGCTGACCAGGTGAAGATGCTGCGCAATCATCCCTCGCTCTACATGTATTGCGGTGGCAACGAGTTCCCGCCGCCGCCGGAACTTGACGCCAGGATAAGGGCGACACTCGAGGCCCTCGACGGCACAAGGCTTTATTTCGATGAGTCGACCTCTTCAGATATCCTCACGAATACCATCGGAGGCACAGGTGACGGCCCCTATAATGTCAGGGAGCCCCTCTGGTTCTTTACGGAAAAGTGGTATCCCTTCAATCCTGAGATAGGTTCCGTGGGCCTGCCAAATATGGAGTCACTGAAGCAGATGATGAATGAAAGCGACCTTACTCCGCCCTCCGGCAGGGAGGTGAATGAGGTATGGCGATACCATAAATATATGGGCTACGGTGATATGATAGAAAGAATGGGGGAGGTGAATGACCTTAAGGACTTCGTGACGAAGGCACAGCTTGTAAACTATGAGCAGTACCAGTCCCTGGTTGAGGGACATACATCGCACATGTGGGACTGGTACACAGGGTTTCTCCTGTGGAAGAGTCAGAATCCCTGGCCGGCACTCAAGGGCCAGCTGTACGACTGGTACCTTGACCAGAATGCAGGCTTTTACGGGTTCAGACACGGGGCGGCGCCGGTACATCTTCAGTTCAACCCGGCAGACTCGGCAGTATATGTCGTCAATGCCACTCCCAGGGAGCGTAAAGGTATGAGACTCGATGCCCTCCTGACCGATGAGAACGGAGGTGAGATATGGAAGTCATCCCAGGAAACCACACTGCCTGCCAACAGCCACATTAAGGTGTGGGATGTTGATTTCGAAGGCAAGGCAGCCAGTGTATATTTTCTTCGGCTGCGCATAACTTATGTCTCAACAGGCCTGACAGTGGATGAGAACACATACTGGTTTCCCGGCAACGGTGACAGGAAGGCACTGATGGCTCTGGGCAAGGCAAAGATTGTCGGCCAGATGATGAAGAGCAACCAGGGCAAGTTTACTGTTGACATAGCCAACAGTGGCGATGTGGCAGCTTTCTTCGTGAGAATGAAGGTTGTCAGGACCATTGACGGAAAGATGGTGACGCCTGTCTTTTTCGACGACAATTATATTGTCCTGCTGCCGGGCGAGAAAAAGAGCATTACAGTTGACGTGAACCTGCTTGAGTCTGAAGACCGCAACACTCCCCTCATGCTGCACCTCGAAGGGGTCAACCTGCCGGAGCAGACGATAAGGTTGTAGGAGTCGAAAGTCCGTAAAGTCTATAAAGTCCGTAAAGTCGGAGGTGCGGGGGAGCGGAATGCGTAAATCCGATGGGGAGACGGTTGATGATCCGCGTTTTGGCAGCTCGTCAATTCTTCCTGTCAGCCCGTCCTGCTGATCTCTTGCAGCCTCGGCTTATCAAGCAGGATGATGCTCTTTTCAGCCAGCCTGATAATCCCTTCCTTCTCAAAGCTCTTAAGCACCTTTACCGCACCCTCGGTAGAGATGCCCGCAAAGTCCGCCAGTTCGCGCCGCGAAAGGTGCCGGAAGAGATCCTCCCCGCCAAAATTCTCCGGTGCAAGCCTGAGCAGAACCGTCGCCATACGCCCGTTGGTCTGCTGATGAAGGAGGTGGTCGATAGCGGTGTATAGTCCTGCATTGTGCTGGAAATAACGACTGATAATTCTGAAGCCAAAGGTGCCATTCTGTTTTACAAGGGATGCAATGGCCTCTTTTTCGATGAGAAAGCCTGTCGTCTCGGTGACTGCAACCACTGAGTAATTGAATGTGTTTCTGTTGAATACGGCTGACAATCCCACCATCTCACCTGGAGTGATGATACGGAGGTTATAGTCGCGGCCGTTGGTGCATTCAATATACTGCCGTGAGTACCCGCTTACTATGAATATGACATAGGATGCAAACACACCCTGCTTGGTGATGTTTTCACCTCTGCGGAAGAGTATCTGCACACGGCTGTCACGTACCAGCTCCGTCTCCTCTGCCGTCAGCTCAGAAAAGCATGGGAGCGTGATGTCACAGACAAACTCCTTATCGGTATTGCTAATGGTTTTCATCTCTGAATATGAATAACAAATGTACAAATAAACGTTGTTTCAGAGACGGGTTTAATGTGGTCAAGGGTCAGGGTGTCGATGAGTGGGAGTTGATCTGTGTCATTTTTTTTATTGTCCTGTTTCAGTTCCGGCAATGATGCATGAGACTCCGGTCGTATCAGATGTCAGCCTGATGCAGGTTACCTTTGCAGAAAATTTTAAGGAACACTCAATGATAAGCAGAGCAGAAACAACCTGGAAAGGCAATATGCAATTTGAAGCGGAAGTTAACGGGCACCATTTCATGATTGATGCCGACGAGAGTGTCGGGGGCGGTAATTCGGGTCCCCGGCCCAAACCCCTGATGCTTGCAGCCCTGGCAGGATGTACCGGTATGGATGTGGTATCACTTCTTAGAAAGATGCGCCAGAAGATTGACTTTTTTAATGTGGTTGTTGAGGGAGACACAACTGACGAACACCCTAAAACCTATTATAAGATAAAGGTTATCTACGAGTTCCGTGGAAACAACCTTGATATGGATAAGCTGGAGAAAGCTGTAAGCCTGTCGGAAGAGCGTTACTGCGGCGTATCGGCGGTATACCGCAAGGCAGGGATAGACCTGACCCATGAAATAAGAATAGTCTGAAAGTCGAAAGTC
>CALMRD010000007.1 GCA_937871625.1 uncultured Bacteroidales bacterium
GTCACGCAGGGCACCCCCAGGATGCACGTCTCCTCCTGCACGCCGCCCGAGTCCGATATTCCGGCAGGCAGATTTCATTGAAACCTCGGTACACAACGTGCAGGACGCGCTGCTTGAAGGGGCAATTTTTGTTGTGATCATCCTGTTTATCTTCCTTGGAAGTTTCAGAACCACGGTCATTTCACTGCTTGCAATACCACTTTCTCTGCTCGGCGCGATAGTAGTCATGAAGTTCCTCGGGCAGAACATCAACACCATGAGCCTGGGGGGTATGGCAATTGCCATCGGTGCGCTGGTTGATGATGCCATTATTGATGTGGAAAACGTTTACAAGCGCCTTCGCCAGAACAGGCTTCTGCCTGAAAACCAGCGTCAGAATTCGTTTACGGTGGTTTTTGAAGCATCAAAGGAGATCAGGGCTTCAATACTCAACGCAACGATGATCATCATTGTGGCATTCATACCGCTCTTCTTCCTCTCAGGAATGGAAGGAAAAATGCTGAAGCCGCTCGGTATCTCCTTTATTGTTTCACTTTTCGTTTCACTCATCGTGGCGATGACACTCACGCCGCTGCTCTCAAGATTGCTTCTTTCCGACGAGAAGTACCTGGCAAGAAACCAGAAGGATAAATGGCTGGTGCGCAAACTTTCATACCATTATGAGAGGTCACTCAGGTGGTCTCTTAGTCATAAAAAGACGGTCCTCCTGCCTGTCCTTGGCCTGTTTATAGCTGCCCTTATTGTGATGTCTACCCTTGGAAGAAGCTTCCTTCCGGAATTCAATGAGGGGTCGCTGACACTTTCAGTGATAACCAAGCCGGGTGCCTCACTGGAGGAGACCAACAGGCTTGGTAATCTTGTTGAGACCGAACTGCTGGCAATCCCTGAGATATCAACCACTGCCAGGAGGACAGGGCGCGGTGAGCTGGATGAGCACTCGCAGACCACCAACAGCGCAGAGATTGATGTGAATTTTACACTGAACGAACGGAGCAGGGAGGAGTTCATGGCTGATGTGCGCAGCACCCTGTCAAAGATACCGGGAATCGCATTTACCGTCGGTCAGCCGCTAGGTCACCGCATTGACCACATGCTTTCCGGTACTCGTGCCAATATTGCCATAAAACTGTTTGGCACTGACCTGAACCGGATGTTCTCGCTGGGAAATGAGATAAAGAACTCTATCTCAGGTGTTGACGGACTGGTTGATGTAAACGTTGACCAACAGGTTGAGATACCACAGATACAGATACGTGCAAATCGTGACATGCTTGCGGTGTACGGCATAACCATGCAGGAATTCAATGAGTTTGCAGATATAGCGTTCGGCGGGGAGAAAATGGCCGATATATATGAGGGTCAGAGACGATTTGATCTTATTCTGAGGCTTGACAGGGACTATACTGAGGATATTGAAGGTATCCGCAGCGCACTTATCGACACACATGACGGAAGGAAGGTGCCCCTTGAGCAGGTGGCAGACATCGTATCCGTCTCTGGCCCCGGTTCAATCAGCCGCGAGAACGTACAGCGAAAGGTGGTCATATCAGCCAACGTGGCCGGGCGTGATCTGCGTGGTGCGGTACAGGAGATACAGGAGAAAATCAACGAGGCGGTTACCCTGCCGGAGGGATACAGGATTGAGTATGGCGGTCAGTTTGAAAGTGAGGCCAGGGCCTCACAGACGCTCATGCTGACTTCGTTGCTTGCACTGGTGATAATATTTCTTCTTCTGTTCCAGGAGTTCAGGAACTTCAGGCTGGCAGGGATCATCCTTCTTAACCTGCCGCTTGCTTTGATAGGCGGAGTATTTGCAATATTCCTTACCTCCGGCATTCTGAGTATCCCGGCAATTATAGGGTTTATAACGCTCTTCGGCATTGCCACCAGGAATGGTATCCTGCTTATCTCACATTACCAGCGACTGCATGAGGAGGGTGTCCCGTTGAGCGATATTGTCATCAAGGGATCAGCAGACAGGTTGAACCCGATACTGATGACTGCTCTGACGGCAGCCCTGGCACTCATACCTCTGGCACTCAGGGGTAACCTGGCCGGTAATGAGATTCAGAGCCCGATGGCAAAAGTGATACTGGGCGGACTGATAACCTCCACGCTGCTTAACATTTATATCGTTCCTGTTGTGTACAGCGCACTTCGGAAGCGCGGAATCTTAAAAAATGACAATCTATGAAGCACCTTATCATATCCATTGCGATCATCTTCCTTTCTGCTGGCAGGCTGTGTCCACAGAATATTGAAGGAATAATTGCAGAAGTGGAAAATAATAATCCAACGCTCACTGCACTCAGGAAAAGTGCGGAGGCCGAGCATATAGGGAATAAAACCGGTTTGTCTCTGAACAACCCTGAACTTGAGTTCAATTACCTTTGGGGCAACCCTCACTCCATCGGGAAACGGAATGACTTCAGTGTTATGCAATCATTTGATTTTCCCGCAGCCTATGCTTATAGGAATCAAATCTCAGAATACCGGAATGTTCAGGTAGAACTTGAATTTGAGAGACATCGCAGGGAGATTCTCCTGCAGGCCAAACAGCTGTGCAACAACCTGGTTTACCATAATGCGATGCGTGCCGAACTTGAAAAAAGGGTAAGGAATGCCAGGCGTATTGCTGATTCCTGGGAGGCGAAATATGAAGCCGGTGAAGTTGGTATTATTGACTATAACAAATCTAGGGTTAACCTGCTGAATATTGAAAGGGATGCAGAGTCGAATGAGATTGAGAGGGAGGCCCTGCTGGCTGAGCTGGTGAGCCTCAACGGAGGGAACCCAGTTGATTTGACTGACACCCTCTTCCCGTTACAGGCAATACCCTCAGAATTTGAAGAGTGGTATGCCGGGGCAGAGCAGAACAGCTCTCTGCTTCAGTGGCTGAGGCAGGAGGTATCTGTCAGCCTTAAGAAAGAGAAGTTAAGTGTGGCACTTGGCCTTCCCAGGTTTCAGGCAGGTTACATGAGCGAGACAGTCGTGGGAGAGCAGTACCGGGGTATATCTTTTGGTATCGCCATACCGTTGCTCGAAAACAGGAATGCCGTGAAGTATGCAAGGGCAAAGACCCTTGCAGTTCAGAGCGCTGAAACCGATGCCCGTCATCAGTTCTACAATAACCTGCAGGCGTTGCATACAAAAGCGATAAGCCTGCAGAAGAATCTGAACGAATACAGGGAGAATCTGTTAATATATAATAGTACTGAACTATTGATGAAAGCCCTTGAACATGGTGAGATCCCGGTGACGGAGTATGTTTATGAACTCACCTTTTATTATGAGAGCATAGACAGGGTGCTTGGAATGGAAAAGGACCTCAATGCGGTTGTAATAGAAATGACCTCTTATAAGTGATGTTCTGACCTTGATTCATCCGCTTGTATTATTTACGGATATGTATATGTTTCAGCGTCAGGCAACATGATTTGACCCTGTTTCCTTATATTTATGCCTCCCATATTTAAGGATATGAAGCCAGGAAGGATTGACCTGAAGGAGTTTCTTGATGAAAAGGCGGACCTGTACAACCGGCCTGCATTCATAGAATCTGACCCTGTCAGCATACCCCATCAGTTTACGAAGAAAGAGGATGTGGAAATAGCCGGGTTCCTTGCAGCCACGATTGCCTGGGGAAATCGCGTGGCCATACTAAGGAGTGCAGACAGGATGATGGAGTTGATGGGCAGGACCCCTTATGATTTTATTGTCAATCACCGTGACAGTGACTTGAGAGGTATTGACGGATGCATTCACCGGACCTTCAATGCGGAGGATTTCATTTACTTCATAGAGGCTCTCAAATACATTTACCTTGATAAGGGTGGGATGGAGGCCATTTTTACCCGCCACCAGTCCGGTGACTCTCTTCAGACAGCAATACATGAGTTTGGGAAAATCTTTTTTGAACTTCCGCATAATGCCAGGACCCGCAGGCATCTCTCTGATCCGTTTAAGGGGTCTGCAGCCAAACGGATCAACATGTTCCTGAGGTGGATGGTCCGACGGGATGACCGGGGAGTTGATTTCGGGTTGTGGCGCACCATATCTCCGGCGGTGCTCTCCTGCCCGCTGGATGTGCATTCAGGCAATGTGGCCCGCAAACTTGGCCTGTTGAAGCGCAAGCAGAGCGATGCGAAGGCTGTTGCTGAACTCGACACTGCACTCCGTGCCATGGATCCTGCCGACCCGGTCAGGTATGACTTCGCCCTTTTCGGGCTGGGGGTGTTTGAGGGGTACTGATTACCCGGCAATCTGGCAAATACAATTCCTGTTCTTTTATATTAATGTATTGATATAGGCCAGGTAAGCTTGAGGTAGCCAATGTAGTTATTCTGAAACTGGCCCGCAGGGTCAAGGTATTCATTATGATTGATAATGAAATATAGATTCCCGAAGGGCGGTCTGAACCTCCAGCCCAGCAATCCATACACGTAAATCTTATCAATTGCCGTGTTGTTCTGGAAGATCAGTTTTACCCAGAGGTCATTGGTGAAGTTGTACGTTGCCGAGAAGGTGTTGATGAGTGTAGTTTTGAATGATCCTCTCTCCGGGGTAAACTCAATATACCTTGGCTTCAGCTCCAGCGCAAGCCGGTCAAATGCCTTGAACTGCATGACTGCCTCAATGGAATAATAGTCTGAACCAAAACTGCGGCCATTCCTGTAAGTCACACTGGCACTGTTATAGGCCTCGGTATTATACCCTGCCGTGGCAGAATAGTAATGGTTATAGTAATCAGTACTGTCAGATTTCAGAAACCGGTATTCATTATTGTATCTAAGACTGAGACTCAGTTTGTTTTTCAGGAAAATATTTGCAGTTTCATTCAGGTTATAGCTCATGAACCTGGTAAAGGTGTCATTCCAGTACCAGTTGTTGGCGGTGCCAAGTGAAATGTATTTTACCGGACTCTTTTTAAACCACCATTTATAACTGAGATCCGAATCGAACTCATTCCTGTCATCGTCGGTAATGTACCCCGTCTCATTGAAAATATCCCTGAACCCGTCGCCCTGGGTATATGAATACCTGATGTGCCAGTGGAATTTATTGTTTTCAGCGGCGAACCTGGCATAAGCTGCATTTCTTATTTTTTCCCAGTTATCTATCGCTGCCACGTACTGACCTGTCAGTTTCCAGAGCTGTCCAAGATTAAGAACATAGTCGGCACTCAGTGTTGACTTCATGTTTTTGTCAACAAGCTTATTGGTGGCAGTGAGCCCGATACTTGAAGATTTCAGGAGGTCACGCTTTATCCTGACTGCCGTATACACAGGTCTGTGTCCGGAAGAATCCGAAGGGGTCTTATCGAAAGTGGTTATAAGGTTGATATTTGTTTTTCCCGTCTTCCCGGTAAGCTTTACCCCTGCGGCAATATCTCCGATACGGCGCGAGTAAAAGGTCTTCAGGCGGGTATTATACATTTCATTTCCTTCCTGAAAGAAGATCCGTTTCTCAGGGTACTGGATTTCATATTTTGAGAGGTCTATTACATCCTCATCGGCTTCAACGGTGGCAAAGTCGGGATTCACGGTCAGGTTTGCCGACAGGTTTGAGCTTAGCTGCCAGCGTATGTCTCCTCCTGTCTGCCCGTCAAAAGCCAGGCCTCTGTCATCGCCGGCTGTGTGCGTTGCTTTGCCCATCCCGTAAGGGATTACCGTGAGGCTGTTCCCTGTTTCAGGAGCGTCTATGTTCTTCAGCTTTCCTGAGGATGAAATTTTAAACTCCTCAGTTACTGGTCCTTCCCAGTAGGCAATCTCAGAATCCTCCCTGACTATTCTGCGGAAATTAAGCTGCCACTCATTCAGTCCTTTCCTGAATTTAATGCTTTTAAAAGGGATTGCAATTTCAGCATACCATCCCCATTCAAATATTGCTGACCGGGAGACCCATTCAGTATCCCAGTTATAATCCAGGGTCCTCCCGTCGTCTATGATTCTGAAATCGGCCTGTGTCCCGAGGGGGTTCACCCCGAAGCAATATCCGTTACGGTTATCATTAAACGTGCCCAGAACAATAAAAACCGCGTCATCGCTCTGCGCGAACTTGTCACGGAGCTGGATCTTTGCCGTGACAGGTGATTTCTGCAGGCATGCAATGGCAAAAAAGAGCGTGTCACGTGACTGTATGGCAGCTATCCTGGTTTCGGAAGAGGAGACGGTACCTGTTATCGGCTCAAGGCCGAAAAAGTAAAAGGAAGAGAGGAGATCCGAAATTTCCCCCGGATCTCCGTCAACCTCTGGCACAGAGTAAACATGTGTCAGATTGATAACGTTCTGCCCCAGGATATTGCCGGGAGACAGGATAACCGGCATCAGGCAAATGATGAACCGGAGAATTATTGCTTCAGCTTTCAATCTGCAATTCTTGTCCTGTAAAAATATGACCGCAACTCCTGATATCAAAGGATTTCATCTGTCAAATTATTGTGGTTGTCAAAATTCCCGGACTGTCATGCGATATGCCAATTCAATATATCACTACAGACGTCTGAGCGCCCGGGCTGTCAGGCCACATTATCATCTTTCCCTTCTCCCGGGGTGTCCTGTTGTGTAATCTTTTTACCCTCAGCATAAAAGTACAATTTTAAATAGTACTTTTAGTCTAGTCTTTTAGGGGCCAAACCGCTGTTAAGTATCCTTTCGTTTGAAATTGCCATGATATTCATTCTTTGTGATCCTGATATGACGGTTTTGGTGCAGTGGGTTTTTAGTACAGGTGCAAGAATTCATTATTGCAGCGAACGGGAATGTGACTGCAGTGGCAGGCATCTGTTCAACCAATGACTATGTGATAGGTCAGAGTAATAATTTGGTAAAATAATGTCCTCCGGTAGTTTCACGTTCAAGCAGTTTACGGTTAACCAGCAGTATGCGGCATTCAAGGTCACCACCGACAGCGTGCTGCTGGGTGCATGGGCTGATTTGGGTGGCTGTCGCACGGTGCTGGATATCGGCACCGGCACGGGGATACTCGCCCTGATGGCGGCCCAGAGGTCTGCGGCAAAGATTGTCGCCATCGAACCTGACCGCAGCTCATTCATGCAGGCGGGATTGAATTTTGCGGCATCTCCCTGGCATGAGAGGCTGACCCTTTACAACACCACTATCCAGGATTACATGCCTGATGCCGGCCTGCTATTTGATGCGATCATCACCAACCCGCCCTATTTTGTTGATTCATTGCTTAATCCCGATGAAGGTAAGGCGCGGGCGAGACACAATGTAAGCATCAACTATGATGATATTGCCGGAGCTGCCATCAGGCTCCTGGCGCCTGCCGGCACCCTTCACCTGGTTCTGCCGGGGAATGAGGCGGAGAGATTTGCCGTTATTGCTGCAACCTACGACCTGCACTGCATCAGGCGACTGCTTGTAAGGCCTACCCCGGAACTGCCACCGGAAAGGGTCCTGATGTCCCTGAAACGGGGAGCTGCGCCGGCCTGTGAGGAATCCTCGATGGTGATAGAAGAGGGAGGGAGACATCAATACTCTGAAGAGTATGTCTCCCTCACAAAAGATTTTTACCTTAAGTTCTAAATGGCTATTTAATCATCTGGTCAGCAGGCAGTCCGTACTCCTCCTCCATGGTGATGCCGTTGCGCTCAAGCTCGTCGAGTATCGGGTTATAGATCTCGGGCAGCACAGGACGGTAGACGCCGTGCAGGGTTATCTTGCCGGTGAGTATCTGCTTCACTGCCATGGCTGCGGGCAGTGCAACAGTGCGTGCTATGGAGGTGTTGGTTGCAGGACTGCCGAAGTCGAGCATCCTCGAGCTGATAACCTCCGTTCTTCCGTCGTGGAAGGAGGCCAGGAAGAGGTGCTGCATCACTATCATATCGCGTTCAGTGTCGCCAAGCCACATCTTCTTTATCATCAGGTCGGAGGTGATCTCATAGGGTGAGGTCACGGCGTAGCCCATTACGGTGTCGCTGAAGAGGCCCAGCCACTCGAACGCATCAAGAGCCCTCTCCGTCGCATCGAGTCCGGGTTTCGCCTTAAGCTCTTCCCTGAGGTTTTTACCGGGGAGACCTGCTCTCTCAGCCACGAACTGCCGGTAGGTTTTACCTGTGTAATCGATGCCGCCGTCATCTATCAGGCCAATGGCCTTCATCAGGTCTAGCGTCTCGCACCATCCTTTGAACCTGAATGTTCCGCGGTACATGGTACTGATACCCTTCAGGCCATAGATGTCAACATAGCTGACCGAGTCGCGGTTCGGGTAGACCTCCAGTTCGCCCACTCCCGGGAAGAAGTGTGAGAACCTGTCCTTGAAGAGGTTGATCGGATCCACGGTGACAATTTTCCCGTGCTTCAGGTAGGAGGCTCCGTTGCGACTGGCAAGCACCACACCCTTCGGGCTCCACGAGAACTTATAGCCAAGCGGGTTGGTGGCGTATTCGGGGGCAGGCAGTGCTCCGCAGAGAGAATAGAACTCCTCTATCTTGCCGCCGCGCTCCCTGACAGTGTCGATGATGCGCATGGCTGACATGTGATCTATGCCCGGGTCGAGGCCGGCCTCATTGAGCAGTATCACACCGGCTTTCACGGCGTCGTCGTGCAGCTCCTGCATGGCCGGTGACACGTATGAGGTTGTCACAAGCGGCTTCCTGTGCTTCAGGCAGAGCTTGGCAACGTCAACATGATATTTGTAAGGCAGGAGGCTGACGGTGAGATCACTGTCCCTGACCATCGCATTGAGGGTAACCATGTCGTCAGTCATCCATGCCAGCGATTTCCCATTTTTGTGACCGCCAAGAAGCTTGTCTGCCTTCTCTTTCGTCCGTGTGGCAATTATTACTTCGAAACCTTCTTCAAGCAGGTACTCGACCATGGGCTTTGACACCAGGCCGGCACCAAGAATAAGCACTTTTTTCATATTATCTGTTTTGTTTACTGTGATTTATTTTGCGGAGCCATGCAGGCAAGTTATTGCCGATTGCTGCAAAACAAATGTACGGAAACTCTTTGGGAGTATTTATGACAAAAGTTATACTTAAGTTGAAGGAGATTCTTAATTTTGTTTTCGCAAGAGCAGAAGTCACACGCCGCAGATGTCCCAGATGCACAAATATGTTGAAACACCGCTGATGAAGCAGTATTATGCCGTCAAGGCCAAGCACCCTGATGCGATACTCCTCTTCAGGGTGGGTGATTTCTACGAGACCTTTGGGGAGGATGCCATCCGGGCCTCGGAGATACTGGGCATAACCCTCACCAGGCGTGCCAACGGTGCTGCCAGCTCCGTCGAGCTTGCCGGCTTTCCCTACCACGCTCTTGACACCTACCTGCCGCGACTTGTGAGGGCAGGGCAGAGGGTGGCTATCTGTGAGCAGCTGGAGGACCCTAAGCTCACGAAGAAGATCGTCAAGAGGGGTATCACCGAACTTATTACGCCGGGGGTCTCATTCAGCGACAACGTGCTTGATCACAAGGAGAACAACTTCCTGGCTGCACTGCATTTCGACAGGCAGGCGGTGGGGGTGGCATTGCTCGATGTCTCTACGGGAGAGTTTTATGTCACCGAGGGCGACACGTCACATGTGGAGCAGATACTGAATAACTTCCAGCCCCGTGAGGTGCTCTTTGAGAAGCGCAGGACCGACATGTTCCGTGAGAAGTTCGGGAGCCGCTTTTACACCTACAAGCTTGACGACTGGATATTCACTCCCGGTACTGCCACCGAGAGGCTGCTCAAGCAGTTCGGCACCACCTCGCTGAAGGGCTTCGGCATCCAGGGGCTTGCCAACGGCATCATCGCCGCCGGAGCGATACTCTATTATCTTGACATGACCCGGCATGAGAACCTCGGTCACATAAACCATATCTCGCGCATCGAGGAGGAGAAGTATGTATGGCTCGACCGGTTCACGGTACGGAACCTCGAGCTGTTCCACTCGCCGTACGAAGGGGCAAAGACGCTGCTTGACATTGTCGACCGCACCCTCTCGCCCATGGGCGGGCGCATGATGAAGCGATGGATCTCGCTTCCCCTCAAGGACATCGACGTGCTGAATGCCAGGCTTGATATAGTTGAGTTTCTCATGGCCAACAGCGGCATAACCGAGACCGTTGATGAACTTATCAGGGAGGTGGGCGACCTTGAGCGGCTGCTGAGCAAGGCCGCCGTGGGTAAGGTTACACCGCGCGAGATGGCGCAGATACGGCGGGCGCTGACAGCCATCGGTGAGCTACGGAGAGTATGCACAGACACCGGATGCCAGCCGCTGGTGTCGCTGGCAGGGGGACTCGATCCCTGCCCCGAGCTCTCTGACCATATCGGGAAGACACTGACCCCTGATGCACCGGCAGCCGTGAGTAAAGGCAATGTCATCGCCGAGGGGGTGTCGAAGGAGCTCGATGAGCTTCGCGAAATATATTACGGAGGCAAGGATTACCTCAATGAGCTGCAGCAGAGAGAGAGCCAGCGCACGGGCATAAGCTCGCTCAAGATAAGCTACAACAATGTCTTCGGCTATTATATCGAGGTGCGCAACACCCATAAGGACAAGGTGCCGTCCGACTGGATCCGCAAGCAGACGCTGGTTAGTGCCGAGAGATATATCACCGAGGAGCTGAAAGTGTATGAGAGCAAGATCCTGGGTGCCGGAGAGAAGATACTCGAACTCGAGACATCGCTCTTCAATGAGCTGATATCCTCGCTCACCCCCTACATCGCATTGATGCAGGCCGATGCGGCTGCTGTGGGCAGGCTCGACTGCCTCCGTTCCTTTGCCGCTATCTCGGCAGAGAACGGATACAACAGGCCCCTGCTTGATGACAGTCTTGTCCTCGATATAAAAGAGGGACGCCATCCCGTGATTGAGAAACAGCTGCCTCCTGATGAGCCCTATGTGCCCAACGACCTGTGGCTTGACAACAACGACCAACAGGTGATAATACTCACCGGGCCCAACATGTCGGGTAAATCGGCCCTGCTGCGGCAGACGGCACTCATAGTGATCATGGCCCAGGCCGGGTGTTTCGTCCCGGCACGGGAGGCACGCATAGGCATCATAGACAAGATATTCACCAGGGTGGGCGCCTCCGACAACCTGTCGCTGGGCGAGTCGACCTTCATGGTTGAGATGAATGAGGCGGCAAGCATACTGAACAACATCTCCGACCGCAGCCTGATACTCCTCGACGAGATCGGCAGGGGGACAAGCACCTATGACGGCATCTCCATAGCCTGGGCGATGGTAGAGTATATCCATGAGAGCCGCCGCAGGGCCAAGACCCTCTTCGCCACGCACTACCATGAGCTCAATGAGATGGAGAACACCTTTGCCAGGGTCAGGAACTACAATGTCTCAATCAGGGAGCTCGACAACAGGGTTATATTTCTCAGGAAGCTGAAGAGGGGAGGCAGCGAACACAGCTTCGGGATCCATGTGGCTCGGATGGCCGGAATGCCTAAGAGCGTCGTGGGACGTGCTGACGAGATACTCAGGATGCTCGAGGAGGGCAGGGGAGGGAAGAGTCTCGGCAAGCCCGTGGAGGAGATAGCGGCGCACCGCGAGGGATACCAGCTGAGCATCTACCAGCTTGATGACCCGGTGCTGAAGCAGATACGTGACGAGCTGATGGGACTTGACCTCGACAATCTCACGCCGATGGATGCCCTGAACAAGCTCTACAATATCCGCAAGTTATTAAGGTAAATTTCGGGGGTTGGAATATTAAAAAAAGTATTATTTTTGCAGTCACAATTGCGGGAATAGCTCAGTTGGTAGAGCACGACCTTGCCAAGGTCGGGGTCGCGAGTTCGAGTCTCGTTTCCCGCTC
>CALMRD010000008.1 GCA_937871625.1 uncultured Bacteroidales bacterium
AAAAACTGAAACCAGGCAAGTCCAGGCTTCAGTCCACAGTCTACAGTCCGCAGTCTACAGCCCACAGTCTTCAGTCCACAGTCTTCAGTCTTCAATCCACAGTCTTCAGTCTTCAATCGCGACTGCCGGCTGCTTCCAGCCGCCGAAGCCCTGGCGAAGGTGGCGACTGCCGACTGCTTCCAGCCGCCGAAGCCCTGGGGAAGGTGGCGATTGCCGACTGCCGGCTGCCGATTGCCGACTGCCGACTTTAGAAGGGATATCCTATCCCGATGACTATTGAGACATCATCCCTGGAGTTGAACGGCCTGGTCAGCGGTATCCATTTTGATCCATCGCTGTACTGGGGGTCACGCAGTTTAAGGCCGAGGTCTGTTCTCAGCAGAAGAAACTTGAAGTCAAATCTCAGTCCAAAACCTGTGCCCACGGCTATCTCGTCGGTGAAGGTACTGAACCTGAACTGGCTGCCGGGTCTGTCATCATCCTGCCTGACAGTCCAGATATTACCGGCATCAAGGAAGAGGGCACCCTCGAGTATCCAGAAGAGCTTGAACCGGTATTCGGCGTTGGCCACCAGCTTCATGTCAGCTGTCTGGTTAATGAACGAACTCTCGGTCATCACATATGATCCAGGGCCCAGGGCCCTGACCACCCAGGCCCTGATATCATTGGCGCCGCCGCCAAAATACTGCTCCTCGAAAGGCATGACTTCCGAATTGCCGTACGGCAATCCTACGCCGGCAAAAAACCTGCAGACAAAGCTGCTCTGTTCGTTGATCCTGAAATGGTAACTGGCATCGGCCTCCCCCTTAAGGAACTGTGCAAAAGGCTGACGGAAGAGGTGGTAAGTGCCATCCTCCTGCTGACCGGCGCCGACGGCCTTGTACCCGAGGTTCAGCAGGTTGCCTGCTGCATCGAAGCCCAGCCTGATGTTCCAGTAGTCCCTGGATTTCTTTATTATCTGGTTGTTGAACACAAAGTCGAATCTCCCGCCCATAATAGTGACATCACGGTAGGAGTAGGCCAGGTATGACATCTCATCAATGACAGCCTGAAACTCAGGATCCACATAGTGGAGCTTCACAACATTGAATGAGAGGGGGTTCAGGTTGAACCTGGTGAACTTGTTGCCGCTCCAGTTGTAACCCAGTGAGATGTTGGCAACAGAACGTGCATATATCGGTAACTTCTGATAGTTGAATCCTGCCTGGATAACCGTCCCGGGGTCGTGCTTCCTGATGAAGTTCTCTCCTCCCTGAAACGGGCTGAGGAACTTGGGCAGCCGGAGGCTGGCCTCGATACCATACTGCTCGGTATTCTTGAACCCTTTGACATCTTCGGTGAGGGTCTCATAGGCTCCCTTAAGCTTCATGCTGAACAGCTCGGCACCGCGGAAGAGGCTCTTGTTCTGATAAACCAGGTTCAAGGCCCCTCCCAGGTTACCTCCGGAGTGAGTGCCCTCGAGCTCTATGCTGAACGACTGCCTCTGCATGGGGGTTAGCTGGATGATACAGTCGAGCAGGCCTTCATCACGCCTCACTCCCGTCAGGCTAACGGCATCACTGTATGAGATGTTCACCAGCCTGTGGTTCTTCAGATCGGAAAGGTGTGCCTCGGTCTGCTCGGCATTGGTAACGCTGAAGAGGGTTCCGGGCAGCACGTACATCGACTGTGTTATCACCTCATGTTTGACCATGCTCCTTCCCGGCGGCTCAATGAAATAGATACCCCTGTGGAAAGTCGTGTCAAAAGACATGGTATATCGCTCTCCTTCCGTGAGTGCCAGCCTGGGGTCAAAGGAAGGATATACGTAGACATCCCGTACACGGTACATCCTGTGGTTGACAAAGGAGGTACGTCCGCGGCTGTCGGTCGTCGACCGGGGAGTAACAACATAGTTTACGATAACCTGGTGGCTCATCAATGCACTGTCGATCCTGAAAAAGATATTCTCCGTCGAGAATGTATAGAAGCCGATATCCCTCACGAAACGCTCCAGCCGCTTCCTCTCCTTCTGCAGCAGGTCGACGTCATAGATCATTCCCCTCTCAATGAGACAGTTGACAGTGTCCATCAGGACCAGGCTGCGGAGCAGTGTATCCTGGATGTCGTATTTTATGTCCCTGATAGTATAGGGACGGCCGGGCTCAATCATATAGATTACCTCCGTCTCCTTTCCCTTCGACCTGATGCTGTCACTCACCCCGGCATTGAAGAAACCCTTTGTCCGCATATAGCTTTCCAGCTGACCTGCCGACCTCTCTGCTGCACCGGGGTCGAAGATCACCGGCTCCTCGCCTATACGCCTCAGCCATCCATGAGGCCATCTCTCCTTTTCTATATCGGAGAGGTTATAGAGCCCGAGGTAAAACCTTACCCCGAAAATCTTCTTGTTTGGTTGCTGCCTGATGTAGGGTTTCAGGGCTCTCTTATCAACCGTGGCAGGCAGCGGCTCGCTCTCCTCCTGCACCTGCAGCTCACTGCGCTTTAAAAGCATCTCCCCGCCAGGAACATATTTGGTGGGATTACATGAGGCAGCTGTTAAAATTACGCCCGCAAGCATAAGGAGTTTGGGCAGCGTAATTTTTATATTTGTCCTCTGATGATCCACCTTCACGGAAAGAATAGCGAAAGCAAATATACCATTATAAACATTATCTTCAATTACTGAACAATGCCGGAGACAATCACCAAAAGAGAGATAAAGATGATACTCTCGCTTCAGAAGCGGAAGGTCAGGGAGGAGAATGCCCTGTTTGTGATCGAAGGCGACAAACTGGTCCGTGAGTATATCATGGCGGGCAACAGGGTGACACTTCTTGCCGGCAAGCCTGAATGGATCGACGGTGAACCTGAAGTTGTGACTGCCGGCGCCGACGAGATCGTGACCGTCAGTTATGATGAGCTCAGGCGCATAAGCTCGCTCAGGACACCTCACAACGTACTGGCTGTAGCCCCCATGACCGTACACCACTGGTCTGATGACCTGACAGCGGGAAAGCTGACACTGGCCCTGGAGTGTGTTCAGGACCCCGGCAACCTGGGAACCATCATTCGCATTGCAGCCTGGTTTGGCATCGGAAACATCATCTGTTCACCTGACAGCGTTGATTTTTACAATCCCAAGGTCATCCAGGCCACAATGGGTGCCTTCATGCACGTCACAGTATGGTACCGGCCGCTTAAGGAACTGCTGAAGAAGGCGGTGAGCGAAGGCATCATGGTATTTGGCGCCACCACCGGCGGCAGCAATATTTATGAGAGTGTTCTCGGCAGCGAGGGTATCATCCTCCTCGGGAATGAGTCGAAGGGCATCTCAGAGACGCTACTGGAGCATGTCACAGAACAGGTTGCCATTCCCGGGCCCGGCAGACCACTGGCAGGACTGGAGTCGCTGAACGTAAGTATGGCCGCCGCCATCATCTGCTCGGAATTTGCCAGGAGAAAATAAGGGATTGGCGATTTGCGAATTTCGATTTGCGATTTGTGATTTCAGACTACCGTCCCGACACTTCGTGTACGGGATTGATCCTCCTCCTGCGTCCGCGGCTCAAACTGTGGACTGAAGACTGATGACTGCTGACTGCCGACTGCTGACTGAAGACTGATGACTCTCCCCTGCAAGCTGGCTCCTCCCTGAAATTGCCCACAGGGCAATTTCTCACGGTCGGCCCTCTACTGCCTATTGTCCCGTTCCGCTGAGCGGAACGAGGATCCTCGATCCTGATAGTCAGGATCGGGACCTACTCCCTACTGCCTGAGCTACAAGCATGCCATCAACGGCTGAGGAGACTATACCCCCGGCGTAGCCTGATCCTTCACCTGCAGGATATAATCCTTTGATGTTTACGGCATTGAGCAATTCGGGATCGCGCATGATCCTGACCGGCGAGGAGGTACGTGACTCCACTGCTGCCACCACCGCCTCATTGGTGACATACCCTTTCATCCTCCTCCCGAATTCTGCAAGGCCATGGCGCAGCCGGCTGACCATATCCTCCGGCATCCATTCATGCAGTGGTGACGTTTCCAGTCCCGGGAAGTAGGATGAGGCAGGAAGTGCAGAAGAGGCTTTCCCCGCGATAAAGTCTGCGAGCCTCTGTGCAGGAGCCCGCTGTGTCATACCTCCCTCCTTCCATGCCATTGTCTCAATATGCATCTGATAGTCTATCCCTGCCAGCGGTCCGCTGCCATATCTCATCGCATCTTCCTCACTTATTGCGGTTACTATCCCGCTGTTGGCCCAGCGTGAGTTACGGCCTGAAGGAGACATGCCGTTCACCACCACCTCGCCGGCGGAGGTTGCTGACGGAACCATGAATCCTCCCGGGCACATGCAGAACGACCAAACGCCGCGGCCATCCGGCGACTGCACAGCCAGGTTGTATGCTGCTGCAGGAAGATACTCACCCCGCGACCTGCCATGATACTGTATCCTGTCAATCAGCTCCTGCGGGTGTTCGGCCCTCACACCCATGGCAAATGGCTTGAAGGCCAGCTTTACGCCTGCTGTCAGCAGGATGCTGAACATATCCCTTGCCGAGTGGCCTGTTGCCACTATCAGGTCAGAGGCCCTGATCACCTCGTTACCGTTGACCACAACCCCCCTGAAGCTTCCACTCTCAATCATCAGGTCAGTTATACGACTGCCGAAGAGAACCTCTCCCCCGGCATCGGTGATGCTCTTCCGAATGGCTGTGATGATGCCCGGGAGCCTGTCGGTGCCGAGATGAGGATGAGCTTCGTACAGGATTGCCGGGGCAGCTCCGTGCAGCACCAGCAGCTCGAGCACCCGACGGTTGTCTCCTCTCTTTTTTGACCTTGTGTATAGCTTGCCGTCGGAGAAGGTGCCGGCGCCGCCCTCGCCGAAGCAGTAATTGGAATCAGGATTAACAATATGTTTTCTGCTGATGGCGGCCACATCTCTCTTACGTTCACTGACCGCCCTGCCCCTCTCAAGTATCACAGGCTTAAGTCCCAGCTCTATAAGCCGCAATGCAGCGAAGAGTCCTGCCGGTCCGCTGCCGGCGATAAGCACCTCCGGCGACCGGCTTACATCATTTATCCTGAGAGGCTCGATTTCCGGCACCGGCTCATCAGGAGCCAGCACCTGCACCGTCAGGCTGACCTTTATGTCAGATCTGCGGGCATCAACGGAACGTCTGATTACACGCCAGGAGAAGTCACCCCTGCCGCTCTTCCCCGCCAGGTAATTCTTCAGGGCAGCCTCATCAAAGGCAACCTGCGGAGGCAGCACCAGGGTGTACTCCTGAGGCATGGCTATTCAAAATGGAAAGAGAGGACCCACATCTGCGACCTGAGTGAACTGATCGAATTGGCATAGTCAGGATAGCCCGGTGCCGGCTCATGTACCAGCACGTCGCGCAGCCCGTTTGACATCTTTGCCTCAATGGTGAGCTTGAAATAGGGAAGGTAAAAGTCGATGCCGGCCCCCACCTCATAATAGAGATCCGCTCTTTTAAGCCTGAGGTAGACAGGTCTCTCATCATCATACTCCTTCTTACCGGCGAGGTCATACCGAAAGTTCACTCCGCCTGTCAGGTAAGGCCGTGAGTTGTTCAGCCGCATACCTTTTGTCTTCAGCAGGAGAGGGAACTCAAGGAATGACGACTCCAGCACCTGGGGTTCACCCCAGCTAACGCCCAGCGAGTCGTAGAAGTTGATGTTCCTCTGCCCGAACGACACCCCCGGCAGGAACCTGATGTCAAGATATGTCGCAGGTCTGAAGTCCGTTACGATCTGAATGTTGATGCCCGGTTTGAGTGCCACCACTTCGGCCCTGAGGCTTGATTCGGGATCCATCACGGTCCTGAAATCCATGGCATTCATACCCATGCTGAAACCGAAATGCAGAAGCCTCTCGTCATAGTTCGAATCATTCTTTGGCTTCGCCTTCTGTGCTGTCAGCAAGACCGGTATCAGCAGAAAAAGGAATATGGTAATTTTCTTGTGCACTCTTGTGAAGGGTCCTAATAAATATTAACGCAAATAATGAAAAATATTGTGTCCTAAAATATTTAGGTTCTGAAACCATAGTAAATGCTTGCTATGCCGCCGGTAAGCCGCTTCTGACTGACATCTTCGAAACCTGCCTCGAGCAGCAGTTCCAGGAATGCCTCATTGTCAGGAAATGATGTAACCGAATCGGGAAGGTAGGTGTAGGCACCGGGGTCACCGGAGACACTCTTTCCTATTCGGGGAAGTATTCTCCTGAAATAGAAACCGTAGATCTGTTTCATCGGGAACCATAAAGGTTTTGAGAACTCGAGCACCATAACCATTCCACCGGGCCTGAGTACTCTGTGCATTTCGCGGAGCCCGGTGACGGTCACCTCAAAGTTGCGCACACCGAAGGCTGACATCGCCACATCAAAGGTACCGTCACTGAAATCCATGGATAGCGAATCTCCCCTGAGCAGCTCTATCCTGTCGGCCAGTCCCATCTTCTCAATCTTCCTTCTACCGATGGCAAGCATCTCGCTGCTGATATCAATCCCGGTGATCTTTTCCGGAGCCAGCTTCATGGCAGCGATGGCCAGGTCGCCGGTGCCGGTTGCCACATCGAGGATACGTGCAGGGGCAGCATGACGGCCTATCAGACTTATTGCCCTGCGCCTCCAGCGCCTGTCGGTACCAAGTGAAAGCACGCGGTTGAGAAGGTCATAGTGAGGGGAAATGGCATCGAACATCGCCTCCACCTCGTGCCTGGGACTTCTCTTTGACTGCTCTTTTTCCTGCATCATTTTTCTCTTGCGGGCCAAAGATACCCCTAATATTTTTACATTTACGGGGCAGAAACAGATATCATATGAGAAAAACAGTGCTTGTTACGGGTGCGACATCTGGCATCGGCAGGGCAGCTGCGGCGAGATTTGCAGAGGCATCATACAGGATAATCATTACAGGCAGGAGAAAGGAGAGGCTGGATGAGCTGGCCGGGGAGCTTGCCCGCAAATACGGGGTTGAGATCCTGTCTCTTGCCTTTGATGTCCGCAGCAAGGCTGAAACAGAGAGGCATCTCCTGAACCTTCCAGCAGAATGGAGCGACATTGACATCCTCATCAACAATGCCGGGCTTGCGGTGGGTCTCGCCCACATCGACGAGGGTGATACCGATGACTGGGACCGGATGATAGACACCAATGTCAAGGGGCTGCTCTATGTCACCAGGGCTGTTGCTCCGGGTATGGTAAAGAGAGCATCGGGGCACATCATCAACATTGCATCAATAGCTGGCAAGGAGGTCTATGAGAACGGAGGTGTCTACTGTGCCTCAAAACATGCAGTTGATGCTCTCTCGAGGGCCATGCGCATCGATCTCCTGAAGCACGGCATCAAGGTCACGAACATTGCCCCGGGGATGGCTGAGACGGAGTTCTCGCTTGTGCGCTTCAAGGGTGACAGTGCACGGGCATCGTCAGTCTATGAAGGGATAGATGCACTCAGGGCGGAGGATATTGCCGATGTGATCTTTTACTGTGCGACTCTTCCGGAGCATGTTTGCATTAATGACCTGGTAATAACTCCCACCAGCCAGGCAAACGCAACCAACAGTGTCAGGAAGAGGGAGTAGGCAAAAGGCAGTAGTGAGGAATTAAGAATTATGAATTAAGAATCAGACTGTTAGACCGTACATCCTTTTAACTTCAGACCTTAAGACTTTAGACTTTACGGACTTTCGACT
>CALMRD010000009.1 GCA_937871625.1 uncultured Bacteroidales bacterium
GTCATGCCCATCGACTGCAGCGGCTGGTTCTTGTTGCCGGCGTTGGTCCAGTACTGCGCAACAGGATTGTCAGTCAGTGATTTCATATAGTTACCCATGGAGGTTGTCACAACCACCTCCAGCAGATTCTCTCCGGGAATAAGGTAATCGTTGAGGTCATAGATCCTGCGGCCATACCATTTTACTCCGCAGCTCACTCCGTTGACCTTAAGTTCCGAAGTACCATACACCTTTCCGAGATTGATAAGTATACCCTCCGGTTTCTTACAACTGATGGTATTGCGGTAGGTCACCCTGCCCGAAAAGTGAACGAAATCCGGCATCTCCTTAAGGTCTGTCAGGCGGTCCATCATGATCTCCTGCACTGATCCGTTACGGCAGTGGCTGAACTCAGCCCTCCATCCGTCCTCAATGACCTGCATCTCCTCGCCGGTGGCAGGCAGGGGTCTCCAATCCTCCGCTACCCGTCCGCTGTCAAATACAAATAGTAGTGACTCTGCCGGGCCAGTCTCGATGGTGATGCCATTGTCAGCGTCACTCTTAACCCGGTAGCGCCTGCCACTCTCCGGATCCCACAGGGAACAGCGTTTCCCGCGGGTCACCTCCCGCGAAAAACCAATCCTGGTCTTATGTGTGTCATGCAGATGAGAATTTATGATGAAGATATAGTCTGATCCGTCATCACCACGGTATCGTGTCTGCATCACGAACGGACCGGGATTTTCAATCGAAATGTATGGTGTGATTGAATACTGACTCTGAACTGTTTTGTACCATCCTATAAAGTCTTTTTCGGGCTTTTTCAGGAAAATGAACCGTTCCGGATATGCACGTATCCTTTCAATGGCATTTTTGACCCGTCTATCCCTCTCAAGGTGGTTATTCCATCCGACAGCCTTTGACGGGGTGGCTTCAATGCAGAAGATCCTGCCCCCGGACTGTATAAATTCTGCCAGTTTTTCTGCCGTGGCAGGTTCAAGGCTCTCAACCTGCACCATGAATAGCGTGTGATACCGCCGCGGACCGTAACAGAGGCAGCCCTTCTCCACCTTTGCACCTTCAAGTATCCTCTCCGACAAATAATCGCAACCGCTGCCGTTCTTGACTATCGCCTCCCAGACCAGGGAGAGGTATTGAGCATGAAGCACCGACGGGAAAGGCTCATTCTGCATTCCGATAAGGCTCCACATATCAGCCGTCGGTGGCAGTATGGCTATGTCGGCATACATATCGCAATTCTGCAGAATAGCCGACAACCTGGCCTTGTACTCATTGAGCAGGTGGAAGTGCGGCCACCAGTTGTTGTTTTCGTTAAAGTAGCCGCCGTAACGCAACCAGCCCGGCCAGGGTGCCTCCGGCGGTGAGTAGTTGAATCCGTGAAAGATGGAGTGGGTGACGCCCGAGATAATGCTCTGGTCACTCCCCACCTTCAGGTTCTCCAGTGAGGTATTGAAGACGGTGTAGGTGTCTGTCATCTCCTCGCAGCTTATGAGCCTCTTACCGCTCAGGTGAGCTGCGGACGAGACATATTTGTTCACCATGGTGTATGCCCTGCCCCTCCTGTAATCGCTCTCCGGCATCTCCTCGCCTATGCGATGCTTAAGCCAGTTCATGGTCCACGATTCTCCCTCGGGGATATCGACGGCCATGCTGCTCTCCAGCGGAAAGAAACCGCGGCCGTAGGCCTGCATTCGCGAACTGACGCCCAGCTCACCGCACCACGATGCAAATGTCTTCAGGAACCGCTCTTCCAGTAGCTCCGCCCTGGTAGTCTCGAAGTCGTGTCTCATGCGGCTGACCATCTCCCCAAACTCCGGTCCAAAGGCAGCACCGTATCTGTAGTCAATGACATTACCCATGGCGCCGATGCGGAAAAGCACAAAAGGCAGAAAAGGAAAGATGTCATATCCTCTTCTTCTGATGAACTCATTCCTCATGTCCGGGGTCCAGTTGGCACCTTCCAGCTCCATACTGTCGGTGAAGAGAGCCCGCAGGTGATCCGAGAAGGGCCCTGCGCCGGCTTCAATGGCACCCGACATCCGCTCAAGATATCTCCGCACGGCTGCTTCGTTGTAATGATCAAGCACAGGCCCGCTGGCACCAGGGGCGCCGTTGATAACCTCCATGAAACCAGTGATCTCCACCAGGGCATAGAGTGCGTGATCGCCCTTAGGTACAGAGAGGTTTAATATCTCCTCTCCACACTTCTCAGAGAGGTCAGTAATCTCATCCGGTGACGAGAGCGGATCGGGTACCAGTGCCAGCGAAAGGATCCGCAATCTCCTGCCTTCCCATGGGGAACTCACAGGAGGATCGGCCTCAGCCAGAATTTCGTCCCTGGTGATTGACAGTTCCCGCGGCCCCTGGAGCTTCTTTACGGCGACCACCACCATGCGCGTCTGCTCCTCTTCCGCAAGATACTCTGCCCCGAAAGGCCATCCGGAGCCTACTATCAGGTCGCAGGTCATGCCAAGACTTTTCGTCTCATCAAAGACCACCTGCAGCATCCCTATCCACTCATCGCTCAGCCACTGCAGGGATGGCTTTCCCATGTCATCACCTTCGGAACGCGAGGGAAACTGTACTGGGTTAATCTCCACACCTCCTATCCCCGCCTCCCTCAACAGCCGCAGCTCCCTGACGAGCTCTGCGGCCTCCACCTTGTTGCCGTTCCACCACCACCGCACAAAGGGCCGGAAATGTGCGTCAGGATTTCTGAACAGCTCGTACAGGCCGCCGGCACCCTTTACTCCCTCCCTCCCGGTCGTGGTGTCAGCAAGAAGGGTCAGCCGGCCTGCTGCCATCAATCCTGCCGCAGTAAGGGCGCTGCCCGATATGAATCTCCTGCGCTTCATCGTCTGCCAAAGGTAAATTCCCTGAGAATGTCCCAGCTGCGCCCGTTGTGCTTCAGCAGGAAGATACTTTCTACCCGGAAGCCGCCAGCAAACGCCTCCTCCCGCAACACCGGCCATGCCTCACTGAAAGCCGTTTTCGTCAGGTCTCTCGTTGCTACGGTTATATGAGGCTGCAGCTCTCCCATCACCTCGTGCTGTTCAAAGGCGAGGATTTCTATGAGCATTTCTTTGAGCCGTGAGTGTAACGACCTAACAGGCTCAGGATCGCGGACCCTGATGTAGATCACCCGTGGAGGGAAGGAACCGTAGCCATCAAGGTCTATCGTGAAAGGCTGCTCCTGCAGGGCGAATCTTTCCAGTGCGTCGGATATACCGGCTTCATCTGCGAAGCTCCTCTTGAAGGGCATCTGCAGGGTTATGTGTGCAGGCGACCTGAGGGCATGGCCGGCGCCGTACTCATCCCTCATCCTCTCCTTTATCTCCCTGATCTCTTCCCTTAACCCGGTGTGCGGGATCAGGGCGATGAAGTAGAGTTCCCTTCCTCTATCATGCAGATCCTTCACCCTTCAATTGTCTGGCCGTTACCCCTTCTACAGTACCTCAGCATCAGGTATCCGGAAAGACCCGATACCATGGAGCCCGCGAGGATACCCAGCTTGGCCGAATCCATTATCATTGGCGCGTCAGCGAAGGCAAGGTTGGCAATAAACATCGACATGGTAAAGCCCACTCCCGCCAGCATAGCTGTTCCGATTATCTGCCCCATCGATACTCCAAGAGGGAGGCTTGCAAATTTCATTTTGATACCTGCATATGAAAAGAGCGTCACCCCTATAGTCTTTCCAAGGAAGAGGCTCAGCCCAAGGCTCGTTATCAGGGCGATGTCAGGCTGCATCCCGGCACTTAAGGCCACTCCGGCATTGAAGAAGGCAAAAAGGGGCATTATCAGGTATGCCACCCAGCTTTGAAGCTGATGCTCGGTTTGCTGCAGGGGGGACTGCACTCTGGAGGCCCACTCCTCAATATCATCAATCTGTTCCATCTGCGCAGAGGTCAGCAGGGGAGAATGAGCCAGGTCTGTCTCCCTGATCTCGTCAGCTATCTCACAAAGCTTCCCCGTAAAAGTCCGTACATCTGTTCTTCTTCTCAACGGAATCGTAAAGGCCAGCAGCACGCCGGCAATGGTTGGGTGAATGCCCGACTTGAGGAAGAGGTACCAGATCACAATGCCACAGAGCAGATGAAAATATTTCGGGAAAATGTTAAACAGGTTCAGGACCACCAGAATGGCCATCGGTATGGCGGCCCAGAGCAACATCATCCATTCAATGGACGAACTGTAAAAAAGTGCAATTACAAGGACCGCCCCTATGTCATCGATAATGGCGAAGGCTGCAAGGAAGACCTTGAGCCCTGTCGGCACCCTGTTGCCAAGCAGTTTCAGTATTGCCAGGGAGAAGGCGATGTCGGTCGCCATGGGTATTCCCCATCCGTGTGACGCCAGCGGATTCCTGTTCAGGAAAAGGTAAAATACAATCGGGATCACCATGCCTCCGACAGCAGCAATAAGGGGAAGGGCCGCCTTTGCGGGAGAATTGATCTCACCTATCATCAGCTCACGCTTGATCTCAAGCCCGATCATGAAGAAGAAGATAGCCATCAGTCCATCATTTACCCAAAGTATCAAGGGTTTCTGAAGGCTGAAGCTTCCGGCATTAATGCCAACAATAGTCTCCCTGAGACTGTCATAATAGTTACTTATTGGTGTATTGGCCAGTATAAGTGCCAGTATTGTGGCTCCGAAAAGAAGAATTCCGCCGAGACTCTGTGTCCGGTCGAATTTCTGAAATGTTGTTACAATTATACTCTTCATATTTTGCAGGCAGCCCGACCTTTGATGTGACTCCGGACATCGGTTTCAAAGATCAGGATTATAGTAATAAATTTATTTCATTCCCCTTGCTGAATTGCTGCTTGTCATTGATTCTATTCAAACCAGGTCATGATGTATACCGCCCTGTCATGCTGAATATCGGTTGCCCTGTAGGTGATACCCGCATCATTCTCAATGTAGTAAACCCAGTAGCCGGAGACTATACCCGGACTGTAATAGACCCGGCGCAGGTATAGCCGTTCTCCGGGCACAAAGTCGCATCTCCTGCCGTAGGCTGAGATCTTCCCGTACAGATCCTCCATGGAGGTCTTGACCCAGATCAGATTCGGACCGTCATAGTTCTCCGGACCGGTCTGGCGGTGGTCAACAAATTCTCCGACATACTTTCGGGTTATCACCAGCTCTCCGTCATCAGGTGCGACAGCATTTCTTCTGAGAGCAGTGCAGGAGGCGATCAGTACCGTTAATATCAGAAATGCCAGTTTTTTCATTCGGTTATTTTTTATTATCTCATTGGTCGAATTAACCTTGCATGTAGCAGAATAATCATCTCCCTTTGTGAGTTGCTGATCATGCAAGTTTCATGAGAATTATGGTTATTCCGTCTTGAATTGTTATATCACCAAAACCCGGTGATGCAATAAAATTACTCAATTTCCCGGCTTCCAGTGGAGCCTGTTCGGATTTTTGTCCATATTTGTATCGTCTTTATCAGAATAATTACTTCGGCACCCGGGAGCTCCGGGTTTCAATCGAATAAGAATCTGATGCACAGGGAAAACTTCTTTACCGTTCCGAACATGATAAGTTCATATCGGCTATTGGTATTCCCTCTGATCTTATATTTTATTATCTCAGGCAATGAAAAACTCTTTGCCATCTTCCTGATAATAAACCTGGTTTCCGATTTTCTGGATGGCTTCCTCGCCCGAAGACTTAAACAGGAGACCGAAATAGGTGCAAAGCTTGACGGATTTGCCGATAATTTGACTTACGTCCTTGCGTTCATTGGTATTTTTGTCTTCAGGATGGATGATATCAGACCTCACCTGGTCAGCTTCATTATAATGATCGTCATGCTGGTATCCACGGTCATCGTCTCCCTTATTAAATTCAGGAAGTTCCCCAGTTACCATCTTTATACCACCAAGGTCGGGGGGTATATAGAGGGTGGCTTCTTCATCGTTCTTTTCACAATAGGGTTTATCACCCCGTATTATTATTTCATGCTTGCATGGGCCATAATGGGAGCGATAGAATGCATCGCAATAAATCTGATAATACCCGAGATGCGCTCGGATATAAAAGGACTTTACTGGGTTATTAAAGAGAGAAAAGCTAAACGGGAACGACTGCGATGATCTTTCACTCTGCATTTGAGAATAATTATCTCTGGCTGCCCCTCGTCGGACTGGTGGTAGGGCTTATTGGCACCCTGATAGGGGGAGGGGGAGGAGGCTTTTTCTTCATCCCCGTTCTTACTTTGCTGTTCGGAGTGCCTGCCCATGTGGCCGTGACCACCTCCCTGGCAGCTACGCTCCCGATCTGCCTGATCGGATCAATAGGATATTATCGTAATGGTCATGTCTCTGTCCGACTGGGAATGCTGATGTCAGCTGCCGGTATCTTTGGCGCACTGGGAGGTGCCAGCTTTATCAGCCTTATTACCCATCAGCAGCTGATCATCCTCTATGGTTCTTTCGCTGTTTTGCTTGCCCTCTATATGCTCAGAAGTATCTGGCAGTCAAAAAGGGACAGGGCAAACGGTATCGAAAATGTTGAAGATACAAGATTCAAGAAAGTTGTCAAAGGTACTTTATTCGGATTTCTGGCAGGAGTTATCACTTCAACTTCCGGTGCAACAGGGGCAACACAGGTGCAGGCAGGATTGTTTGCCATGCGCATACCTCTTAAGGTGGTGATCGGGACCTCCCTCATGGTCGTAATGGCAAATACAATCTCTTCGCTGGGCGCACACTTTCTCGTAGGCAAAATAGATCTTACACTGATATACTTCCTCACAGCAGGGACAGTAATCGGATCCCTGCTTGGCCCTAAACTACTGAAGGATGTTAAGCTGGAACGAATTGACGGCCCCATCCGACTGTGGTACGCTTTCGGAATGATACTGTTCGGTATTGTAATGATTATCAGCGCATTCGTGTAAATTCACTGACCAACAACCATGAAATCAGTCTGGATCGCATATCTTGTCATCCTGGTCTATTACCTGCTTGGAACAGCAGGAATCTGGATCATAAACCGTAAAAAAGAACCTGAGGTAAGACGCAAGGCCTGGATAAAGCACGTAACCTATTTCTTAATAACAACCATCCTTTTCTTCAGCATTGCCATCAGAGTTGAGGCATTTCGAATCATTGCAATCGTGTTAATCGTTGCCGCGTTAGCTGAGCTGATAAAGCTTTTTCGGGAATCAGGATACAGCCATGGGAGATTCTTCCTCATCTCTGTCTTCATGCTTGCTGCCCTTTCGGCAGGATTCCTCTCCTTCAGCAGAATGGAACAGGGTCTGATACTCTATTCCTTTCTTATCCTCTGCATCTTTGATGGCTTCAGCCAGGTGACAGGCCAGCTGATCGGCAGAAGGAAACTCTTCCCGAAAATAAGTCCCAACAAGACGGTGGAAGGATTTATCGGGGGTGCAACCGTCGCGCTGCTGAGCGCACTGGTCTTCCGGCATCTCATTCCGGCAGAACCCCTGAAAGCCATTATGGTTGCCGCCGTGGTGGTGGTGTTCGCCTTTGCGGGTGATACGTCCAAGTCAGCCTACAAGAGAAGATACAACGTGAAGGACTTCTCCCGACTCATCCCCGGCCACGGAGGATTCCTTGACAGGTTTGACAGCCTCATTGCCGGAGGAGCAGGAGTAGCACTCCTCGGCTGGCTGACAGCTCTGTAACCCCGGCATCGGCTGGCTGACAG
>CALMRD010000010.1 GCA_937871625.1 uncultured Bacteroidales bacterium
GTGTCCGCGGTGTGCTGACGAGTACAGAGACATTTCAGACCGCAGGTTTCATGCCCAGCCCGTGGCCTGCAACAGCTGCGGGCCGGTATATACGCTGAAGGCAGGTGATCTTGTCATCAAAACAATAAATGACATTTTGGAGGAGATAGCCCTCCGGCTGGCTTCCGGGGGCAGTGTCGCCATAAAATCGACCGGCGGCTACAATCTTATGTGTGATGCACTTAATGAGGCAGCCGTTGCAGGCCTCAGGCAGAGAAAGCAGCGTGACAGCAAACCCTTTGCAGTGATGTTCAGGGATATAAATGCCGTGCATGAATACTGCCATGTTGAGGCGCAGGAGGAGGCAGTGCTGAAGTCATGGAGGAGACCTGTCGTCATATTGCGGCAGAGGAGGACGCTGGCGCCTTCTGTTAGCGGCGGGCTGAACACAACAGGTGCGATGCTGCCCCACATGCCTGTTCATCACATGCTGTTCCGTCTTATTGCAACCCCCGCCCTGGTGTTGACCAGCGGCAACCTCAGCAATGAACCCATAATAACCGTTGACAGTCAGGCTGAACGTGATCTTCTGCCCGTCACAGGATGCATCGTGAGCTATAACAGGGAGATAAACAACAGGGCTGATGATTCCGTGGTCCGAGTTATCAACGGAAATATAAGTCTGATAAGGAGGTCAAGGGGCTATGCGCCGGAGCCTGTTGATCTGATCTCCTCTGCTGAGGGCGTTTTCGGAGCGGGAGCTGAGCAGAAGAGCAGTTTCTGCATTGGAAGAGGTAACCAGGCATTTATGAGTCAGTACATAGGTGATCTCATCAACCTGTCTACATACGACTTCTATCTCGATTCACTGAGGCTGTTCACTTCACTATTCAGGTTCACGCCTTCTCATGTGGCATGCGATATGCACCCTGATTATCTCTCCGGAAGGTTTGCCGGGGAGATGGCTGAACAGCAGGGAGTGCCGTTGGTGAGGGTTCAGCACCACCATGCTCATGCAGCATCGGTGATGGCTGAGCACAGGCTGGAAGGGAAGGTTATCGGCGTAGTTCTCGACGGTACAGGCTATGGCAGCGACGGCAATATATGGGGGAGTGAGTTCATGATACTCTCTCCCCTGGATTTTGAGAGATACACTCACTTTGATTATTTCATGATGCCCGGAGGCGACATTGCTGCAGATGAGCCGTGGCGTATGGCACTCTCATGCCTCTATCGTTATTTTGGCGGCGACTATGACTTCAGCTCATTAGAGCTGTTCAGGATGGTTGACGGGAGAAAGCTGGACACGGTCATGCAGATGCTTGTTAACGGCATCAACTCACCTCTCACCTGCGGTGCAGGCCGCATCTTTGATGCTGTCTCGGCACTCCTTCTGCTCTGCACGGAGAGTTCGTTTGATTCGGAGGCCCCGATGCGACTCGAATCAGCTGCCACTGCAGAGACAGATGAATATTATCCCTATTCCATCAATGAGACGGTCAGCCTGGAACCAATGTTCGCGGGGATGCTTACTGAGCTTGATCACCCTGATGTCCCGGGCATTGCTGTCAGATTCCACAACACCATCGCACATATTATCCTGGATGTCTGCAACAGGATCAGGGGGGAGACCGGGTTGAAAAGGGTGGTTCTCTCCGGAGGCGTTTTTCAGAACAGGTATCTGCTTGAGAAATCTTTGTATCTTTTAAGCATGAACAAATTCATGGTTTATACCAATCACCTTGTGCCTGCCAACGACGGTGGCATTTCACTGGGGCAGCTTCTTGTAGCTGCAGAAAGGAGGGAAAAATGTGTCTGAGTCTTCCGGCACGCATCATTGCCATTGAGGGTGACATGGGACAGGTATCCGTCGGAGGAGTTGTATTCCAGGCAGGACTGCAGATGGTGGAAGGGGTGAAGGTTGGGGATTATGTCCTCCTTCATGCAGGCTTTGCCATAGAGAAGATAAAAGAGGAGGAGGCCATGGAGATGTTGCGTCTCCTGAAGGAGATGGAAGAATCAGTAAGCGGGAGTGACGGCGATGCAGTTTGTTGATGAATTCAGGCAGAGGAGTCATACGCGGAGCCTGGCAAGGCTGATTGCGGAGGCTGCCACGCGCGACTACACCTTCATGGAGGTATGCGGAGGTCACACCTCTGCCATCCACAGGTTTGGAATACCGTCGCTGCTCCCTGACAATGTCAGGCTCCTTTCCGGTCCGGGCTGCCCGGTTTGCGTCACCTCTGCGGAGTACATAGACAGGCTGATAGCACTGGCATCACTCAGCGATGTCGCCGTTGCCCTCTTTGGTGACCTCATGCGGGTGCCTGGGACTCTTCTCTCTCCTGCTGCCGCGCGCGCCAACGGTGCTGACCTGAGGGTGGTGCTTTCGGCCCATGAGGCTCTGCAGATGGCACGGGCCGAACCACGGAGGAAGATAGTCTTTTCCGCCGTCGGGTTTGAGACTACCGCGCCTGGAACTGCTGTGACGGTCATGCAGGCTGACAGGGAGGGGATAGATAATTTCTTTGTTCTGAGCGCCCATAAGGTTATGCCGCCGGCCATGGAGGCCATACTGAAGAACGGTACCCGCATAGACGGTTTTATCTGTCCCGGTCATGTATCTGTCATTACGGGAGCATCAGCATTTGACTTTATCCCCGGGAGGTACGGGCTTGCCTGTGTGGTAGCCGGATTTGAGCCTGCCGATCTGCTTATGTCGGTGCTGATGCTTATCAGGCAGGTTAACAACTCTTCCCCGTCCGTAGAGATAGAGTACACCCGGGCGGTGTCACGCGAGGGAAACCAGAGGGCACAGGCTTACCTGAGCGAGGTCTTTGAACCCTGTGACGTGCCATGGCGCGGCCTGGGGCTCATAGCTTTGTCGGGGCTCCGGCTGCGCGATCGTTACAGACGGTATGATGCAGGGGCTGCCTTCACTGTCAGCCTGCCTGAGGCAAAACAGGCCAGCGCCTGTATCTGCGGAGAGATACTGAGAGGTGTAAGGAGACCTCCGGAGTGTGACCTTTACGCATCAGTGTGCACGCCGGAACATCCTGAGGGTGCCTGCATGGTATCGGAAGAGGGTGCGTGCAACTCCTGGTTCAAATACCGTCACTATGAGTGAAAGAATAACCCTGGGGCAAGGCAGCGGAGGAAGGCAGTCACAGGATCTTATCCGTGACCATTTTGCCTCCCGGTTCGGGATGAGGGGACCGATGACTGATTCTGCCCTGCTGTCAGTGGGTGAGGGGATGATCGCCTTTACAACAGACTCGTTTGTAATTGACCCGCTCTTTTTCCCTGGCGGTAACATCGGTAAACTGGCGGTATGTGGTACGGTAAACGACCTTGCCGTATCAGGTGCCGAACCCAGGTTTCTTTCGGCAGCATTCATCATTGAAGAGGGATTTGAGGTCAGCGAGCTTGACGCCATTATAGCCTCCATGGCTGCAGAGGCAGAGGTTGCCGGCGTAATGATAATCACCGGCGACACCAAGGTGGTGGAGAAGGGACAGTGTGACAGGATATTCATAAACACAGCCGGAGTAGGGATTCTTCACCGCGAGCATATGCATATCAGCAGCGGTGCGTCGGTAAAGGAAGGGGACAGGCTGATCATCAGCGGTCCCCCCGGTGACCATGCAGTTGCCATACTTGCTTCACGAAGGAAGCTCTCTTTTGACCAGCCGCTGATCTCTGACTGTGCCTCACTCAACCGGATGACAGGTAAGATACTGGAGAAGCCGGAGGCGGTGCATTTCATGCGCGATCTCACCAGGGGTGGGCTGGCTGCTGTGCTGAATGAGCTTGCCACCATGACCGGATGGGGCATAACAGTGAATGAGGAGAGTATTCCGATAGCCGAACCTGTGAGGGGCTTATGTGAGATTCTCGGATTCGATCCGCTAACTCTCGCCAGCGAGGGGAGGGTGGTGATAGTTTCAGCTCCGGAGGCAGCTGACAGGATAGTTGAGATATTACACTCCGATCCCCTCGGGAGAGAGTCGGCAGTCATCGGTGAGATAACTGCTGCACGCCGCGGCAGGGTCGTTCTTAACAGTTCAACCGGCGGAAGGCGGTTCCTGGATATGCCGTCAGGACTGCTGTTGCCAAGAATATGCTGACAGGAGGCCTATGCACGAACTGAAGATAGCAGAAGAGCTGTCGGCAATGGTGTCACACCATGCCTCCGCAGGAGGGCTCACGGTAGTTGACAGGGTGAATATCAGCGTCGGGCAGTTCGTGCAGGTGGTGCCTGACCTGCTTGAGGCAGCGTTCAAAATAGCTGCCCGGGATAGCGTCGCCTCGGAAGCGCGGCTGGAGATAGAGATCATCGCTGCCGAGATGCGGTGCCGGAGATGCGGCACGGAGTACAGGCCCGGGGATGATATTCATGCCTGTACGGCGTGCGGTTCGGCGGAGATAGAAGTTGTACACGGAAAAGAGTTGTTCATAAAAAGTATCGAAGGAGACTGAAGATGGAAATAAAGATCATGAAAAATATTCTGGACAGGAACCAGAATAAAGCTGAAGAGGTTCGTAGCCTCCTGAGGGAGAAGAAGGTGATGATGGTTAATATCATCAGCTCACCGGGAGCCGGCAAGACCACACTGCTCGAACGCACCTGCGAATCTCTGGCTGATAAGATAAGGATAGGTGTGATAGAGGGTGACGTTGCCACTGACCGTGATGCCCGCCGCCTGCAAAAGTATGATATTCCGATAGTGTGCATCAATACCGAGGGGGGGTGTCATCTCGACTCTCACAGCATCTCAAAGGTCCTCGGACATTTCGATCTCGATCATATCGACCTTCTCTTCGTTGAGAATGTAGGTAACCTGATCTGTCCTTCGCAGTTTGACCTGGGCGAAACCTTCAAGCTGGCTGTTGTCAGTACGACTGAAGGTGATGATAAGCCGGCCAAATATCCGATGCTGTTCACGGGCGCAAGGGCGGTTATCCTCAACAAGACAGACCTTATTCCCTATACCAATTTCAATGCTGCCTCCTTCGAAACTGATATAGTCTCGCTGAATCCAGGCATCACCATTATCAAGACTTCAGCCACCCGGGGAGAGGGCATTGACGAGTGGCTGGGGTGGATTATCACTCAGCTTAAAAGCTTCAATGCCAGCTAAATAATTAGCATATCCTCCTGTTACATAATAAATATCACCTCAACCTTAAATATTCTTAAACATGATTTATGTAAGGTTTTTGGTTGATTATTGTTATTAATTTCACAGCCGAAATTGAGAACAGAGGCTGACATATTTTTCAGACACACACTTAAAAACGTAATATATGTATCAAACTGGTAACCTGGTGAAGGATCTGGCAGAGAAGCACGGCCGAAAGAGAGAGAGCCTCATGCCGATACTTCAGGATATTGTTAAGAAGCATAACTACCTGACAGATGATGTCATGGTGGCAGTTGCAACAGAACTGGATATCTCTGCAGCAGAGGTTTACGGCACAGCATCGTTTTATACTTTCCTGGATACGGAGGATCGTGGCAGGAATGTCATCAGGGTCTGCAAGACCATTACCTGCTCTATGAAGGGCAAGAATGACATTATAGCCACCATTGAGGATATGCTGAAGATCAGGGTAGGTGAGACCACTCCCGACAAGAT
>CALMRD010000011.1 GCA_937871625.1 uncultured Bacteroidales bacterium
TCTTGTCAACATTATGGGTTTCCTGAAGGCGGTCATGAGGATTTTCATCAAAATAGATGGAAATATCCTCTTTAAAAGTGGCTTCAAGTTCTCCCTTTAGATTATCCACAAACGCAGTCACCCAACCATCGTGCTTGTTATCCTTCTGGCGGTAGCTGATGAAGATGTCGTATTCAAAGCCTGGAATGATGCTAGCCATCTTATCCGTTCATTGTGATAAAGTTACGAAAGACTATAACGCAAGTCAAATAAAACCCATCGATGGAGCTTACTAGAGCTGTCTTTTGTAACCTGGAGGAAGGTGAAAACACTTCATTTTCGTCCAGAAGCTGGCCCAAAACTGGCGCGTAATAAAAAACCACTTACCCGAAATCCGTGTAAGTGGTTGACTTGCTTCGCTCCCCAGCTAGGACTTGAACCGGACCGAGCGTTAAGAAAATGCCCGGTGGGCATTTTTAGCGAAGGGGACAGTCTGCAGGGCTGGAGTTCAAGCCACTATACAAGCCAAAAGCCGGTCTTGGACCGGCTTTTGCTCCCCAGCTAGGACTTGAACCTAGGACCCCCTGATTAACAGTCAGGTGCTCTGACCAACTGAGCTACTGAGGAGTATATCTTGCTTTTTAAAGCGGCACAAAATTAACCGCTTTAAACGAATTAAGCAATATCTTTGGCAAAAATTTCCGGATGAAGAAGATTATTGGCATCGGCAATGCACTTGTCGATGTGATGACAATAGTGCCCGACGAGACCTGCCTCACCCGCTTCGGCCTTCCCAAGGGGACCATGACCATGGTCGACGCCACCCGCTCAGGTGAGATAAAACAAGCAATTAACGGACTGAAAAGAACACTTGCCTCCGGCGGCTCTTCAGGAAATACCATGTACGGCCTGGGAGTGATGGGTGTGCACTCCTCCTTCATCGGCAAGGTGGGACGTGACGAGCTGGGCATCTTCTACGAAAAGGATATGGTGGAGGCCGGAGTGACACCCGTGCTGATGCGCTCAAAACTATCACCCACAGGCACCGCCGTGGCACTGGTGACACCCGACTCGGAACGAACATTCGCCACCCACCTCGGCGCAGCGACGGAACTGATGGCCGAAGAACTGCTGGCTGAATATTTTAAAAATTATAATATCCTCTACCTTGAAGGATATCTCATCTTTAACCTCCCACTGGTGGAACAGGCATGCCGGCTGGCAAAAAAGAATGATATGTGCGTGGCACTCGACCTGGCAAGCTTTAACGTCGTGAACGACATGCGCCCGGCATTCGACAAAATAGTAAATGAATATGTCGACATCATCTTCGCCAACGCAGAGGAAGCCAGAGCCTTCACCGGCCTGGGTCCAGTGGAGGCACTCGACGAAATGTCAAAAAGATGCGAGATTGCCGTAGTCAAGACCGGTGCTGACGGATCGTGGATAAAACGCGGCGACGAGGTAGTAAAGGTGGAAGCCCTGAAGGTCAATGCCATAGACACCACCGGCGCCGGCGACCTGTACGCTGCAGGATTCCTCTACGGCTTCTCAAACGGATTCGGCCTCGATAAATGCGGACTCTTCGGATCAATACTTGCAGGAAAAGTGATAGAAGTCATCGGGGCCCGCATGCCCGACGAGAAATGGGCAGAAGCCAAAAAGCTGATCCGGGAAATCGCCGCAGAGTAATCACCCTACTTGACCTCTATCAGCCGATAGAGATAACCGGTCAGTTTCTACCTTCTTCGCAGAGCGTTGTCAGCGGGACAGTTGCACCTGCCCAGCCTGATAAACCTGTACCCCAACCCCACCGTCACACCACCGTTGGTAAGCGTCTGCGGATGGTCCTCAGGTATAATGTGCAACAACCCGTATTGCGTGGCATAGGCCCGCATCCTGAAGAAGATATCTGACTTGAAATTGTACTGGAAACCTGCACCCAGGGTTACCCCCAAACCGGTCATATCATCAAGTCGGGAAAATCCTGTCTGAAAGCCTGCCACAGCACCGGCATCGGCAAAGAACCACTTCAGGAAATCAACCCTCGCCGTCAAGGGTAGTGATATTATGCCGAAGTCGCCAGGACGATCTTCACCGGGGATGCCCGGCGCCGGAGAGGTATAATAGTGCTGTTGCGAATATGAAAGTCCTGTTTCAACGCTGAAGTGATCTCCGAACAGCCTCCGGATATCGAATCCTGCCATCCATGTACCGGTTCCGGTAACGGAACCTGCACCTATCAGCTCCTCAAATCTGAAGATTTCATTGCCGCCCCCGCCTGCAAAAACCGAATACTCTCCCCACCATGTTCGCTGACCGCTGCAGACGCCGGAAGCCAGAAACAACGTAAAAAAGAGTATAAATGTTTCATTTTTAAGCATGCGAATGTTTTCCGTATTAAAAAATTTTGATACTCTTCGCCCGGAAGAAGGCATACCACGCGATGAAGGCAAAGCATATCAGCGGCACGATAAAACCGACTGCCATCCCCGAAACATCGGCTATGCGGCCCATGATCACCGGACATATAGCTCCACCCACTATCGTCATCACCAGTACCGAGGATCCCTTCTTGGTCATACCTCCCAGGTCTTTTAATCCTAACGCAAAGATCGTCGGAAACATTATGGACATACAGAAATAATTGAGATAGAGTGCAACGAGTGAAGGCCACCCGAGGCCCAGCATCACCAATGCCATGGCAGCGGTGTTTATGAGAGCGTAGATGCCAAGCATCTGCCTCGGGTTGAACCAGCTCATGAAGAGCGACCCGATAAAACGGCCTGACATGAAGAAGACAAAACCCAGCGACAGCAGATAGGCTGCCTTCTCCGGCGACCAGGCAGGCATGGTCTCCACAACGTAGTTGATGAAGAAGCTGTTAATGCCTGTCTGCGCCGCCACATAGAGGAACTGCGCCACAACGGCATACCGGAAATGTCTCACCTGCAGCAGTCCCCTGTAGGTGCCCCTGTCGCCGTGGTCGTCATGCTCACCCTCATGGATGTCAGGCATACGGGTGATGACAAACATAAATGCAACTGCCAGTACCACCCCTCCTATCAGCATGTAAGGCAACGCCATGGAGGAAAACTTATTTGCCTCACCTTCGCCGCCGGCTCCCAGTATCAGCATGCCCCCAAGGGCAGGACCGATGATCCACCCCAGCCCGTTGAACGACTGCGACAGTGTCAGCCTCTGCTCGGAGGTCTCCTTTGGACCCAGAACACTTGAATATGGGTTGGCGGCCGTCTCCAGGAAGGTGAGACCACACGCAATGACGAAGAGGCAGAAGAGTGTGAATTCAAATGTCTGTATATACGTTGCCGGCAGAAAGAGAAACGCTCCGGCGGCATAAAGAAGCAGCCCGGTTATTATCCCCTTCCTGTAACCCATCCTGTTCATGAATATCCCTGCCGGGATGGCCATCACGAAATAACCCCCATAGAGGGCCGCCTGCACCAGTCCTGACCTCGCCCTGGTGATGCCGAGGATATCCTGAAAATGCTTGTTAAGAACATCCAGCAGGCTGTGGGCCACACCCCACAGAAAAAAGAGGCTTGTCACCAGTATGAACGGGACGATAAATTCCCTCGTCACCAGTCGTTTCGGAAATCCCAATAATATCTTGCTGCTCATCAGTAGGTCATTGAACCACAATATTTGTCATTATTTGCGAATAATACAATAATGGTTGTCAGCCTCTTTCAGGAAAAATTTCTTTTTCTTAAGTTGCATCTGCAAATCCGAAGCAATATGAAACCAAACCCGCTTTTCCGTAACCTTACCCTGGCAGCTGCAGTTGCCATGGTTTTAATGACTGCCACATCATGCAAACATGAGAGCTTTGTTCTGAGTCCGGAATTCAGCTATTGCATCATAACCGGTCCCGGTGCCGACTCACTGACCCTGAAGGCAGCAGCAGAGCTTGAGGACTATTTTGCCAGGATTACAGGCAAACCGCTCCAGATCCGTGCGCAGCCGGAACAGGGAACAAAGATTATAATCATCGGCCTGGGTGGTCTGACGGCAGAGAACGGCGGCCCTCCTTCAGGCACAGGCAACCAGCCGGAAAGCTCCTTCGCCACGGAAATATCACGCCTAGGCCGCGACGGTTTCATCATCTCATCAGGCCCTGATACCCTGGTGCTGGCAGGCAACAACGGCCATGCCGACCTCCACGCAGTATATGCTATGCTGGAAGAGCATGCCGGATGCATGAGATTCACCGAGACGGAGGAGCTGGTGCCAGCTGCTGACAAAATCACGGTTCCGTCGAAACATAAAGTCTATGAACCTGCCTTCAGCTTCCGGGTGGCACACTTCCCCGACAGGGAAAAGCCCGGTTATACATCATGGAACAAGCTGAGCACCTTCGGCGAGTGGGGCATGTTCGTCCATACATTTCCCCAACTTATGCCTTCCTCCGTCTATTTCAGCGAGCATCCGGAGTACTTTTCGCTGGTAAACGGCAAGCGGATACAGGACGGCCAGCTCTGCCTCAGCAATCCCGATGTCATCCGCATACTAACGGAAAACCTTGCCGGTCACATGGCACAGGCGCCTGAAAAAATATATTGGTCCGTATCACAAAACGACTGCATCAACTTCTGCGAATGCCCGGAATGTAAGAAGCTTTATGAAAGATACGGCGCTGTCTCGGGGGCCTATGTAGAGATGGCAAACAGGATCGCTGAAAAATTCCCCGACAAACAGATATCTACACTCGCCTACCAGTTCACCCGCCAGGCACCGGTGAACATCAGGCCTGCAAAGAACGTCAACATCATGTTCTGCTCCATAGAGTGCAACCGCAGCATGCCGCTGGCCGACGACCCGCGCAGTGCCGGTTTTGTTAAGGACCTTAAGGATTGGAGCAGCCTTACGGATAATATCTTCATGTGGGACTATGTGGTGCAGTTCCGCACCTACCTCTGCCCCTTCCCCAATTTCGGCGTGCTGCAGCCCAATATACAACTGTTCCACAGTCAGAACATCCCCATGATGTTCCAGCAGGGAAGCGGCAGGTCGTGGTCTGACCTTGCCGAGCTCAAGCAGTATTACATTGCCAAGCTGCTATGGAATCCCTACCTTGACGGTGATTCCCTCATCAACAGGTTCATTGACAAATACTACGGTCAGGCAGCCCCCTTCATCAGGGAATATTATGATCTCTCCCACTCCAGTCTGCAAATGGTTGCTGAAACGCAAAACCTTGACATCTACGGCTTGCCTTCATACTACTTTGATTCATTTCTTGCCCGCGATCTTGTAAATCAATACCATGACCTTATGGATCAGGCTGAGGAGGCTGTGTCGAATGACTCCGCCCGCCTGGCCAGGGTGCTGAGAGCAAGAATGTCGGTCGACTATGCCTGGCTCGATTATGCCCTCAATGCCGGTGACACTTTTCTCTCTTTCGTGAAGAGCACCCCGGATGGCAAAATCGCCAGTGAGGATATGATGAAGGAGCTTGACAGGCTGACGCATAACAGTGAGAAAACAGGTGTCACGGCTGTCAGCGAACATAACTACTCCATTGCGGAATACCGCGAACATGTCCGCAGGATCGTAAGCATGAGCGTAAAGGAGAACAAAGCATCCCCGGGAGAGTTCAGGTCATTATCACCCATACACCCGCGTTATGAAACCATGGGAGCAGCCGCACTGGCAGACGGTATTTTCGGAGGCAGGACCTTTTCATCAGGATGGCTCGGTTATGAGGGCGAAGATATGGTCATGGAAATTGCCCCGGAATCACCACTGGAGGTAAGCCGTATAAGCATGAACTTCCTCTCCGATCATGTTTCATGGATCTTCCTTCCCCCTGAAGTGATAATTGAGATATCCGGCAACGGAGAAGAGTTCGTCACCGTAGCCTCGCGGAAATTTGAAACCACAGTGTTTAACCAGGATATCATCCCCGTTTACATAGAATTTGAGTTTCCGCCTGTGACGGCATCAAAACTCCGGATAACGGCGCGGTCGCTGAAAGTATGCCCCGAATGGCACCGCGGTGCCGGCCAGCCGTCGTGGATATTCATTGATGAGATTGTTGTAGAGTAGGTACTGCTAAAAGACTATTTTTACCTCCGTTATGTCAATTCCCGTTACTACACCAGCTATGCGAAAAGGAACAAAGAGATTCATCACCCTGCTTACCGCAGTTATCTTCTCTGCACTTACGATTGCCCAGAATGCCGACAATCAGCTGATGTTCAAATATTTTCACTCCATCAACAGTGAGGAGATCTGCGACTGGATGACGGAGCTCTGCTCGCCGAAATATAACGGCAGGCTGGCCGGCACCCCCGAATATCTTGAGGCAGCAGGGTGGGTGGCGGAAAACCTTAAGGAGTGGGGTGTGAAACCTGCCGGTGACAACGGATCGTTCTGCCAGTGGTTTGACCATCCCTATACTGTTGTAAACGACATGGGAGCGCTACAGCTACATCTGCCGCAAAAAGACGGGACAACAATCCTGAAGAGCTACACTGCCCCCGCAGGCTATTACCCGGGGATGAACTCCGGCAATGGCGAAATAACGGCCGAAATTGTCTATGTGGGATACGGAGTGACAGCCCCTGAGCTCAACTATGACGATTACAAGGGCATAGACGTCAGCGGCAAGATCGTACTGATGAACCGCGATGTGCCCTACAAGGATGCCCGTAACCCGGAATACGGAAAATGGGTCAGATACTGCTATCACCAGTACAAGGTTGAAAACGCCGCTGCACACGGTGCTGCAGGTATGCTTTACATTGACGGCAACAGTGCAAATCCCAATATCTCATTCATCAAAGACCTGATTGTCATTGGAATCGGTCCGGAGCCTCTGGAAGACATCTTCGCAGGCCTCAACAATAAAAATGAGACGCTGCTGTCACAGATCGACAAGTCATTCAGACCTGCCTCATTTGCCACCGGAAAGACGGTGACCATGAAGGCAAACACCACACGTCATCCTGAGGGCAGGACCTGCAACGTCGTGGGTATGATCGAAGGGACGGATACGCTCCTGAAGGACGAAGTGATAATAATCGGTGCCCATCTCGATGCCGTTGGTAACGCAGGGGGACTGCTTGTTCCCGGCGGGCTTGACAATGCCAGCGGAGTGGTGGACATACTGGCTGCCGCGAAAGCCCTTGCTTCCTCGGGTATCAAACTGAAAAGATCGGTGCTGTTCCTTCTGATCGGCGGGGAAGAGGTGGGCCTGCTGGGAAGCAAGTTTTATACTCAAAATCCCCTCTTTCCAAAAGAGAAAACCGTTGCCTATATTAACCTTGATATGGTCGGTAACGGTACGGGACTGGCTGTCAGTGCTGCGGAATCATGTGCAGGACTGACTGAATATTTCAAAAGGGCAAATGAGAGTTATATCCACCGTCCTATACGCGTCTCGACCTCCCGTGGTGTCTATTACGGACGGCCTCGCAGCGACGGGCTGGTATTTCTTGCCGATGGCTTCAGGACGATGAGCATATCAACCACTGACGCGGTAAAACCTGTCTTCTACCATCTGCCGGGAGATGACGCCACAGCAGTCACCCCCGGCATAATGGAGGATGTGGCCGGGATGATATACCTGGCACTTATAGAGATGGCCAACGCCGGGGAGCTTAGCTATTGACTCCTAGTGTTGCCAGGATCCGCCGTCACAAATAAAAACCGGCAACTTACTGGAAAGTCACCGGTTTTATGTAATGCCGCCATACTTATTTCTACATCCACTTTTATCCCTTCATGGCGGCCGGGGCACTTAGAGCTGAGGGTTTATTTTACCACCAGCTGCACCTCGAGCTTTATCTCATCATTGATGGCGTTGTCTCCCAGGTTGGAGAAGAATTTGCCGGAGCCGAATCTTACATCGTACTTTGAACGGTCGAAGACAATCGTTGCCGTGTAGGTTGATACTTCACCTGCCTTTGACCATAGTGCTGTGAACTCTACCGGATGGGTAGCCTCCTTGACAGTCAGGTTGCCCCTGACCATGGCCTTCCCGTCAGTAAATTCACTGCTTCCTGTTATTACCAGTTTCGCTACGGGAAATTTCTCAACCCCGAAGAAATCGTCGGACTTAAGATGACCCACGAGGCGTTCCCTCATTTTTTCATCCTTCACGTCAGTGTTGACTATACTGTTCATGTTAACCCTGAATTGACCCCCGGTGATGACATTGCCCTCTGTTGAAAGCCAGCCATCCATGAGGTCTATTGTGCCTGTATGGGCACTTCCGATGACCTTATCACCATACCATGAGATTTTTGTCGCTGAGGGATCCGCAGTCTGTTTGTCCTGGGCGTGCATCTGTGCACCGGCAAACAGTGTGACCATCAATATCAATGCTGTTGTTTTCATTTTTTTGTCTGTTTTCGTTTGAACTAAAACCCGAAACACAGTGATTTTGTTCAACAGACGTTAAATGAAATGATACAGAAAAATCAGTTCCGAAATGTAACTGACTGACTTCTAAAAGCTTCTGATATTCATGCCGCCGCTTATCTCAAAGACAGATCCTGCAGAGAATGACCACTCGCCCCTGGCAAGTGATACGACAGCTTTTGCCACATCCTCAGGGGTGCCCCACCGTTTCTGCGGTACCACTCCCTCCATGATGAGCCTGTCAAATTTATCCTTGCTTCTGGCTGTGAGCTCTGTCTCTATCAGTCCCGGCCTGATCTCATAGACATTGATCCCCTCCTCTGTCAGCCTGTCGGCGAAGACGAGGGCTGCCATGCTGAGGCCGGCCTTGGAGATGCATACCTCGATGCCATTGGGGAAAGAGGTATATGCAAGGAATGATGTTACGAACATTATCGAGGGCCTGTAATCTTTCATCTGCTCCCTCATCCAGATCATCTCCCTGGCGACCCTTCGTGCCAGGAAGACCGGTCCCTTAAGGTTAACCCCCATGACGCTGTCGAATGTCTCCTCATCCATGTCAAGCATATCCCTGCGTTCTATCGGGGCAATACCTGCATTGTTCACCAGGATGTCTATACGGCTGTAGCGCTCAAGTATGTTGGAGATAGCCTCGTCATGCAGATCGGTACGCGCCACGTCAAGGCCTACCGGAAAGAATCCGGCCCCGGTACTCTCTATCTCGGGCTGCAGCGACAGCATGCACTCACTGTCAGGTGTTCGTGCTATGGCGGCGATATCATATCCCTCCCCGGCAAGTGACAGAGCGATGGCACGTCCTATGCCCCTGCTCGCTCCTGTGACCAATGCTACCGGTCTGCTGTTCATACCGCGCCTTTTTTTACGGCCACCGGCTTCCTGCGAAGCTTCATGACAACCTCGCATTTACCTTTGATATCAGCATCTGCGATCAGGTAACTGCTCCTGTTGATTGCTGCCGTGATATATTTCTTCTTCCTGCCGGCTATGGTAAGATCTTCTGCCACATAACCCTCGGGTAACGGCAGAGAAAGCTGGATGTACTCATAGCTTCCCTCCAGGTTCAGGGTGACGGTGTCGGAGCTATGACTGAAGCTGTATTTCACAAATGCTCCCGAGCTGCTGTAATCTACCATTACCTCGGCCTTTTCAACACCTGCTGCCGTCCACCTGGGACAGATCCTGACTCTCCTGAAGAGCCTGTCCTTGTCCTGTATCCCTGCCAGTCCCTCGACAAAGGCATAGAGCATCGCCGACGAACCCCATCCGTCAGTGGGTTTGGCCTCGGGCGAGGTGCTGGTCTCCACTGTTGAGGGCCTGCCGTCGGGGAAGTACCAGAGATAGGTCTCACCGTTGGTGGAGATGAGGTCATAGTAGCGCATCAGTATGTCAATGCCATACTGCTCATGGCCGTACTCAAGGGCAGCCCTCGCCAGCTCACCGCCGGTGAGGGGCATGATGCCGCCGTTGCAGTAGGCACCGCGCGAAAGCTTGTAGTCGCCGAAGATGCCCGAAGGGAAGGGCGGGTCAATGGAGAACCACTCTGCAAAGGCTTCGGTGGTCTCGCGACGCTTCATGTATTCATTAATGATAGCCGAAGCTATGGAGGGCGAGGCCGCACCCCTGTTGATGGCGGCAGGGTTGCTGAGGCTCAGCTGTGCCGACTCGTCAACGCCTTCGATAGTGACAGGCGTCTGCTTGACGAAGTGGGTGTAGAATGAGCCGTTGAAGCAATGGCTGTTAAGGCTCTTGCGCAGCTTCAGGGCACGGTCGCGCCACTGGGCTGACCTCACCTTGTCGCCGAACATCGCATACCAGTATGACATGCAGTGGAACACCTCATAGTATCCGCTGTTGTCACCGTGAAAATAGCCCCAGAAGGTGTTGTCATCTATCTGAAACTGAAGCCAGTCGTGCCTGCCGGCATGGTAGGCAAAGTCCCACGTGTCTATGGTATAAGGCCTGCGGAAGAGGTATTTCTCCCTGTCGAAGTAATGCCCTCCCATAACATACTCGAGGGCTCTCTCAAAGGAAGACATGTGATTCCTGATGAAGGCATCGTCGCCGGTAGCCTGCCATGCGAGCCACGCTGCCTTTATATACCTGAACTCGGTATCGGCCTCGACGGGTGTCCTTACATACTTGGTCCAGTTCTCGCGCTCACAGGGCATCTTCTCGGGAAAGGTGGTAAAGTAATCGAAGATCCGTCCGTTGCGCGCCTGGTTGTCGGCAAAATGCTTAACCACACTCTGGAGATCCTTCTCTGAATAACGGAGAGCCCGCATCATGTCGGAATAGTTTCTTATCCATATTGAACGGGCATCAGGAGAGCGGTAGCCTCTGATCTTTTCGCCGTCAATGGTAATTTCCAGGAGATCCTGCTCAAGGAACCTGTTTATCCTCGGAATGAGCTCATCAAAGGCCGGTATACCAGTTCTGACGTACATTACTGGGCGTTTAGGTTGGTTTTGGAGGCCTTAAAAGTAGCAATTAATTCACTTGATTCACTGCCCCGGGCTCATTTTCTTCAGCATCACCCTCTTCCTCCTCCTCTTTCTCATAAAACGGGACAGGCCTCTGGGGTCCTTCGGCGCGGTACCATACTGCAAGAAGCAGTCCGGCGGCTGCTCCAAGCATATGCGACTCCCATGATATATTGGGTCTGAAGCCGGGGAAGATGCCCCACACCATCTCGCCGTAGAGGAAAGCCACCAGCAGCGATAGCCCCATGAGAGGTATGTGCCTCCGTATGATACCGCTGACAAACAGGAAGGATGCCAGACCGTAGACGATGCCGCTGGCGCCGATGTGCCACGAGGGCCTCCCTGTCAGCCAGACGGCCAGGCCGGTGAGAAGGAAGAGCCAGAAGAGCACCCTGAAGGAGACCTGAGGATAGAAATAGAAGAGGGCCGTGCCCAGCACGAACAGAGGTATTGTGTTGTTGAACAGATGACGCAGGTCAGCATGAATGAAGGGTGAGGTGAAGATGCCTGTCAGTGACGAGGCCCGCATCGGGAAGATGCCCAGGAAATGAAGATCCGTCTCAAAGAGAGCCTCTGCCCCCATTACGAGCCACATGAAACTGACCATCAGGAATGGTATCAGCATGCCCAGAAGCAACCGCCTCTTTTCAAAATCGGAAGGGCGTTCTGCCATAGAGTAACCTCCTCCCTGCTGTTTAACGGTCACGCCCCGGATAGACGATGCCCGTCATCCCGCGTATGGCATCAAGGGTACGTGCAAGGGTGAGAGTGAATGATAGAGGTACCACACTGCTCTCGGTAAGACCCCTGTCAAGACAACTCATCACCTCCATGGCCTCATACTGATAACCCATCGCCGGCGGCGTGAAGATGCGGTCGTCAGTGTCATCTGGAAACTCGATGATCAGATGCTGGCTCCTGTCACGGCCCCTTGTCAGAATGAGATTTCCCTTCTCACAGTTGAACTCGGTGGAGACACCGCCCATGTTTGCAAAAGAACAGTATGCTTCGGCAATCCTGCCGTCACCGAACCTGAATATTGCCGAGGTGCTCTCGTCAGCCCCTGTTGGCGACAGCACTGAGGCGGCGCTTATCGACGCGGGCTCGCCCATGTACCTCAGGATATCCATTATCGGGTAGATGCCGATGTCAAGAAGTGCTCCTCCCCCCAGCTGAATATCATAGGTGCGCAGATCAGGGTCATAGGTGGAGATAAAGGCGAACTTACCCCTCATGTGCAGCAGCCTGCCCATCTTCCCGCTCCTGAGTATCTCCCCGGCCTTGAGATAGGATGGCTGAAACGGAGGCCATAGCGCCTCCATGAGGAATAGCCCGTTTTGCCTGGCCTCGGCAACCATGATCTCCACCTCGGCGGCATTCAGCGACATAGGTTTCTCGCAGATTACATGCTTGCCGTTCTGCAGTGCCAGCAAAGTATGCTCCAGGTGATGCGAGTGAGGCGAGGAGATGTAAACTATCTCCACACCGGGATCGGCAACCAGCTCCTCGTAGCTGCCGTAGCTGGTCCCGAACCCGTACTCTGAGGCAAAGGCTTCGGCCTTTGATCTGTCACGTGATCCTACCGCATGAAGATGCGCGTTGTCAAGCAGCATAAGTGCCCTCGTGAATTTTCTTGCGATGTTGCCAGTGCCAAGAATACCCCAGTTGTATGCTTTCATGGTCGTTTGTTTGTATAGCCCGTATCTGATTTCACGGTCTTGCCCCCGAGAAATATAATCCAGGCAGGTTTACAGGTGAAAGTTAGTGAATCTCTGCTATCTCAACGCATCATAAAAATCAGTCATCTTGTTGCAATATAAAAATATTTTAATTTTTTTGGTTCTAGGTATTGCATAGTATTATTTTTTATTTATATCTTTGCAAAGTAAAATTAATATGCATTAACAGGTACCTTATAATTAATACAAACATACCTGCATGAAAACCGGCTCACACAGAGAATTGAAAATATGTTCGAATGGACCAATGAAACAAATTATACAGAAGGATGAAAGTAACGGTTAACATCAATCTTGGGGGATACCCGTTCAATATGGACGAGGATGCCTATGAGCGGCTCCGGCAGTACATGAAGAGCCTGGAAAAGGAGTTTTCCGGCGAGTCGAGTGCTTCAGAAATCATGTCTGATATAGAGGGCAGGATAGCTGAGTTATTCAGGATGCGGCTCAATGCCTACAAGCAGGTCATCACCATGAAGGACATCGAGGAGGTGATGGCAATACTGGGATCGCCGGAGCTGATCAGCGGCAGCGGGTCATCCGGAGAGCGGCCTCCGAGGTCACAGCGGCGCATATACCGCGACCCTGACAGACGCGTTTTCGGGGGTGTCTGTGCAGGGATTTCGGCCTGGCTCGACTGGGATCCTCTGATAATGAGGATCATCTTTGCTGTTTTGGTTTTGCCCGGCGGTTTCGGGCTGGGACTATACCTCATCCTCTGGATAGTGCTTCCTGAGGCAAAAACGACAGCCCAGAAGCTCGAGATGCGCGGTGATCCCGTGACCGTAGAGAACATCAAGGATAGTGTCAAGCAGGAGTTTGAGACTGTCAAAAAGAAAATGAAACTGTAATTCCCGCCGGAGGCGGATAATGCTGATAACAAAGAAATTGCCATGAATACTGACAACACGAAAGCGCAGATGCGCAAGGGAATCCTGGAGTACTGCATACTGGCAGTGCTCTCCAGGAACTCATGCTATGCCGTTGACATCATCAATGAGCTCAAGAAAGCCGAGGTGATAGTCGTTGAAGGCACACTCTACCCCCTGCTGACACGACAGAAGAATGCAGGGTTGCTCAGCTACCGGTGGGAAGAGTCTCCGCAGGGGCCTCCCCGGAAGTACTATGAACTCACCGAACTGGGGAAAATATACCTCAATGAGCTTGACAAAGCCTGGGAGGAGCTGGTTGAATCGGTTAATCAGATACGTGACAGGAAATAAAAGGCAGCCATGAAGAAAACGATCAACATAAACATAGCCGGGCAGCTCTTCCGGATAGATGAGGAGGCCTGGGAAATGCTCAGACATTATCTCGACCATGTTTCTGCCCGTTTCAGTTCCGAGCAGGGTGGTGATGAGACCGTCGCAGACATCGAGGCGCGCATCGCCGAGATCTTCGGGGGAGGAAATGAACCTCCCACACTGGTATCCAGGGAGATGGTGAATGAAATGATCAATATTATGGGGGCACCCGAGGATTATTATGAAGAGACGACCGTGTCAGGCAAGGGGCGGGTCTACACCCGGAAATCAATGTATGATCCCAACAGCCTGTCGGCCCGGGTGGGCAAAGCCCTGTCCGGGTTCTTCAGGGCCTTCGGGAAGCTTATGTCGGCAATAATCAGGGTTATAGCTATAATCCTGGGCGTGCTATTCACTGTTCTGGGTTTTGTAATGCTCTTCTCCTTCGGCCTTCTTATCTTCTTCAATAACGCACCCTTCCTCACCTCGGTGATGGAGCCGGAGATACTGAATACCCACACGCTGCTTTCCATTGTGCTGAGCAGCAATATGGTGTGGCCGGTGCTCCTGTTGGCGGCACTGGTCCTTCTCATCCCGATGGCAGCCCTGACATGGCTGGGTATAAAGATGATCTTCAACATCAGGGAGAGATTCAGAATCCCGGCTATTATCATATTCGTCGTATGGGTTGCATCACTATGCGCACTGGCGGTCTTCCTCAGCCTGCAGCTCTCCGTCTATTCCAACAGGGAGTTTGTTGAGAAGAGGGTAAGTCTTGAGCCGGCACCGGAAGTATTATGGATAGCGTCGGGTGCCACGACGGATGTGATAACCTATGACGAAACAGCTTCCGTAGATAATTTTACCTTTTACCTGGATAACCCGAACGACAGGCTTCATGCAACCCCTGAGCTAAACATTTACGGAAGCGAAAACGGCACGGGATTTATCTCTGTTGATAAACGTGCCTGCAGTAACTCGGAAAGCGAAGCCAGGGCCATGGCCAGGGCATTAGATTTCAACTGGAGACTATCGGGCGATACTCTCTATCTTGATGAGTACTTTTCAATGCCGGCAGGCAGCAGATGGAACGGCTCACTGGTTGATATTGACATAAGCCTTCCGGAAGGAACTGAAGTACGTTGCGTTCCCGGCACCTCCCTCTCCACCTGGCTATTCAGGAAGAGTCGCCCCGAGGTAACTGCCTGGCGCGTTGAAGAGGGATACCTTAAAGCGATTGATGAATAAACGGGCAAATAATTCTGCACCCGCGTTTGATTACTCTTCAATATCCCGGTCTGAACAGCCGGGATTTTTTTGTCTCCAAAGCTCATTCCATTATTTATTGAACTGGTCCCGCTGATTTTGGTTCACCTGTGGTAATACGCGCGATTTTATGTAAGTTTATACCCTAAAGGTATAGTCGATGGAAATTGGGATCCTGAAGGATATTGTCATTATTTTTGCACTCTCCACCTTCGTCAATTTCATCTTCAACCGCATAAAGATACCTGCGATCATCGGGTATCTTATCACCGGCATCATTGCCGGGCCCCACCTCCTGGCGCTTATTGACTCCCCCGAGAATGTTGAGGTGATGGCAGAGATCGGCGTCATCCTGCTGATGTTCACCATCGGTCTGGAATTCTCCCTGAACCACCTCTTCAGGATCCGGAAGATTGTGTTTGTGGGTGGCTTCCTTCAGCTGTTGCTGACGGCGGGGATCACCATCCTTGTTTCGCGGGTCTATGACCTTCAGTGGACGGAGGCCGTCTTTGTCGGATTCCTCACTGCACTGAGCAGTACCGCTGTGGTCCTCAAGCTGCTCCAGGAGCGTTCGGAACTGACCACATATTACGGCCGTACAATAGTAGGCATCCTTATCTTCCAGGATGTCATCCTTATCCCGATGCTGCTCTTCACACCCATGCTCGGGGGCAATACTGCCGGCATAGGAAATGAGCTGCTGATGATGCTTCTCAAGACCGTGGGGATCCTGATATTCCTCTGGGTCGGCAACAGGTGGCTGATGCCGTGGCTGCTGCACCTGATAGCCATGACGCGCAGCCAGGAGCTCTTCCTGATGAGTCTGCTGTTCATCTGTCTGGCAGTGGCCATGCTGACCCACGAGCTTGGCATGTCGCTCGCCTTCGGGGCCTTCCTGGCAGGACTGATGATCTCAGAGTCGGAGTACAGTCACAGCGCCTTTGGTAACCTAATCCCCTTCAAGGATGTCTTTACCAGCTTCTTTTTTGTATCCATAGGGATGCTCCTTGATCTGGGATTCGTGGCTGAACACCCCTGGCTGGTGATCCTGACAGTGCTTCTGGTAATCGTTGTTAAAACTGCTGTGGCAGGATTCACGGCATTTATTCTCGGGCACACATTTTTTGGCACTGTGGTGGTAGGACTCTCCCTGGCACAGGTGGGTGAATTCTCATTTATCCTGGCAGGACTGGGCCTGTCGGAAAACATAATAACTCCATTCCACTTCCAGCTTTTCCTGGCCGTGGCCGTAACCTCAATGGCCCTCTCACCATTGCTGATACAGGTCTCCAAGCCCCTGGCCAACCTGATCCTCAGGCTTCCGCTGCCGCCATGGATGGTCAATGGCCTCTTCCCCCTGCGGCAGGTGGAGATTCCTGAGATCAAAAATCATATCGTACTGATAGGGAAGGATTCCAGGGCCATCAACCTGGCAGCAATGATCAAGTCGATGGAACTGCCCTTCACTTCGATAGTGTTTGACCCTGACCGCGCAAGAAAGGAGATGGAGAAGGGCCATTATGCAATATTCGGCAATGCGGTGTACGAGCCGGTGCTGCGCCAGGCATACGTGCACAATGCCGAAATGGTTATTGTGTCAGTTGGCGAGCTGATAACCGCCCTGTCAGTGGTCCAGCATGTAAGGGCCATGAATAAACATGCCCATATCATCGTCAGAACAAGGCATGTGACTGACATCGAGGAGCTCTATCGCCTGGGGGCAAACCAGGTCATCCCGGAGGAGTTTGAGACAGCCATCGACTTCTTTGAGAGGATCCTCGGCAAATACCTGGTCCCCAGAATGGAGATCGAGAGGGCCATAGCCCGCACCAGGGAGGATAACTACGGTATATTCAGAGAAAATGCCAGTGTCAAAGGCTATTCCCTGCTGAAGGATATTCCTGACATTGAGATCGCAGCCGTAAAAGTGGAAGAGAGATCGGTCTTTGCCGGGAAGACAATAGCCGGTACAGCCCTCAGAAAAACCACCGGGGTCACCATGGTGGCCATAAAGCACCGTGATGAAATAATCCCGAATCCTGAACCTTCCAGGGTCATCAGCAGCGGTGATATCGTATATCTTTTCGGGAAACCCGAGATGATAGCCATAGCAACGGACCTGCTGACAAAAGAGGTGGAGAAACAGTGACCAGGTCTGTTGCATCAGCCCACCGGTCGGGGTAGGATCCTGCCCCGGCTTGCCGGTGGTGACCTGATTACATGAAACTATTTCCCGTGATTTTTGTTGAATGTTAAGACAAATTAAAAAATAAATTTGCCGCGGATTACCGTTATGCAAATTTTTACATGTTGAAGTTAAGAAGACGATTATGAACAATGCCATTTACTCCATCCAGACTCCCGACAATGAGCCACTCATGAGTTATGCGCCAGGCTGTCTTGAGCGGGCTGAACTTGAAAAGGAGCTTAACAGAATCTCCTCCGAAACTGTAGAAATACCCCTGATCATAGGCGGAAAGCCTGTTAAGACAGGTAAGCTGGGGAAGGTTGTCATGCCGCATGACCACGGTCATACTCTCGCCACATACCACATGGCAGGCGAAAAGGAGACTGCAGATGCCATCGCCTCTGCCATGAGCGCCAAGGAAGGATGGATGACGCTCTCATGGATAGAGAGAGCTTCGATAATGCTCAAGGCGGCCGAGCTTCTCTCAAAGAGATATCGATATACCATTGTTGCGGCGACGATGCTTGGACAGAGCAAGACGGTGCACCAGGCCGAGGTTGAGGCTGCATGCGAGACCATCGATTTCCTCAGGTTCAATGCCTATTTCGCAGGACAGATATACCAGGAACAGCCGCGTTCAGCCACTGACCAGCTCAACAGGGTGGAGTACAGGCCACTCGAAGGCTTTGTCTATACTATCACGCCATTTAACTTCACTGCCATTGCATCGAACCTCAACATGTCGGTAGCCCTGATGGGAAACACCACGGTATGGAAGCCTGCAACAACATCGCTGCTCTCAAGCTGGATACTGATGAAGGTGTTCATGGAGGCGGGTGTGCCTGCCGGGGTCATCAACTTCCTTCCCGGGCAGGGGTCGGTGATAAGTTCGGTAGTAATGAGCCATCCCGATCTTGGCGGCATCCATTTCACGGGGTCAAACAACACCTTCAACTCACTCTGGAAAACTGCGGCCGCCAATCTTGACAGATACAGGTCGTACCCAAGGATAGTGGGCGAGACCGGTGGCAAGGACTTCATCATGATACATAAATCGGCCTCCCCGCTGGAGGCAGCCACAGCCATAATACGTGGCTCGTTTGAATACCAGGGACAGAAATGCTCCGCATCTTCAAGGGTATATATACCAGAGTCACTCTGGCCTGAGATCTCAGGGCATCTGAAGAGGCAGGCGGCAGAGATAAAAACAGGAGACCCGACCGATTTCGGTAACTTCATGAATGCGGTGATAGACGAGAAGTCGTTTGACAACATAATGAGATATGTTGATCTGGCAAAGAAATCCCCTGACTGCGAGATAGTCCACGGGGGCCACGGCGACAAGAGTAAGGGTTATTTTATTGAACCCACCATTATCCTTACAACCGACCCTGACTTCATTACCATGAAGGAGGAGATCTTCGGTCCGGTCGTTACTCTGTACATCTATGAAGACGAAAAGTACGAGGAGACCCTCCATCTATGCAATGAGACATCCCCTTACGGACTGACAGGTTCAATTTTTTCAGCTGATCGTCCTGCGATGGTCAAGGCTTGCCAGATTCTCCGTTTTGCGGCGGGCAACTTTTATTTGAACGACAAACCCACGGGTGCCATGGTGGGGCTCCAGCCCTTCGGCGGGGCAAGGGCTTCGGGCACCAACGACAAGGCGGGCGGCAGACTGAACCTGGTAAGGTGGACATCACCCCGCACCATCAAGGAGACCTTCCTCCCCGCCACCGACTTCAGGTATCCGTATATGGACTGAAGTCGGAAAGTCGCCCTCCGCCGCCGTCTACTTCACAGAGCCACAGAGGCCGCCGAGGGCTTCGGACTGCGTCCGACGTAGCGGACTTCGTCCGTCGTAGTCGGAGGGCGGGAAAGTCGAAAGTCCTTAAAGTCTTAAGGATTTGCAGATTTGACCCGTTTCAGATTTCCTCTGTTGTCTGGCTGTTGTTGACTGCCGGCCGCCGACTGAAAACCAGTCCGTTTCCATTTGTTTACAGCATTTTTTTACCCGTTAATAAATTTGTTTAACATTTCTTAACACCATTTCAGGAATTTAGGTAAATTGGGCCTTCAGTTAACCTTTAGTTCAACTTAAACCTGATCTTAATGAAAAGACTTCTTCTGTCTGTTGCAGCGGCAGCGCTGCTGCTCGGAGCATGTGAAAGAGCTCCCGAACCCGTTGTCCAGGAGGACGATTACGTCAAGACCTCCCTTGAGGTTATCCCCGGCCAGTATGTTGTGTTGCTGAAGGGCGACTTCGGCTATGTCAAGTCAGAGGCGCTGAATTATGAAGAGGCCCAGCTTGCAATGACTGACGTGACTAAGAATGTACTTGCCAAGGCAGGCATCACTGGTCGTGAGCCTCTGGCCGTCTATTCCACAGCCGTCACCGGTTTTGCTGTCAGTCTCAATGATGCAGAGGTGGCTGCCCTGGAGAAGAATCCCAATGTCCGGGGCATATGGCCGGATATGATGTTTATCATGGCAAGAAAACCGCCTGCCCCCGTTGAACCTCCGGCAGAAGTAACTCCCCCCGGAATCGGCAGGGTCGGTGGCGGAGCCACCTATACCGGCGAACGCAAGGCATGGATAATAGATACCGGAATAGACCTTGACCATCCCGACCTTAATGTTGACGCAGCCTCCGGAAGGACGTTCGTCACCCGCACCACCACACCGGAGGACGACAACGGCCACGGCACCCATTGCGCAGGCATTGTGGCAGCAGTAGACAACGAGATAGGTGTCGTTGGAGTAGCCGCCGGAGCTACTGTAGTGCCCGTCAAGGTGCTTGACAGGCGCGGTTCCGGAGCATATTCCATCATAATTGCGGGCGTTGACTTTGTGGCAGGAGCTGCCAACCCCGGCGATGCAGTAAACATGAGCCTGGGCGGCGGCGTATATACGCCTATTGATGAAGCTGTAATCGCCATGGCCAATGAGGGACTTTTTGTTGCCCTGGCTGCCGGCAACGAAAGCGACGACGCCAACAACCACTCACCGGCACGCGCAAATGCCGCCACTATCTGGACAATCTCGGCATGCGATGTCAATGATTACTTCGCCTCATTCTCAAACTACGGCAACCCGCCGATCGACTTCTGCGCTCCGGGTGTAAGCATCTACTCAACCTATAAAGGTGACGCCTATGCCACCATGAGCGGCACCTCCATGGCTGCCCCGCACGCCTGCGGCGTGCTGCTGGCAACGGGAGGCAACCCGAAGGATGACGGAGTTGTCTCAGGTGATCCTGACGGTAACCCCGACCTGATCATCCACAAATAAATTACTGTTGTTATAGAGAAACGAGGCTGTCCCATCAGGGGCAGCCTTTTTTCTGATTTCCTTAGCTACCAAGGCCGCCCGGGAGAGGCAGCGCTTTACCTGGCACCCTGAAGAATTATGGCTGCCTCCTGAAAACCATCTATTGGTTATGACATCCTCCGGCTTCTTCCTGCTCCTTTGTTCAGTGCCCAACAACTACTTTAAATGGTTTTCGGTGGTACGATTTTTGCGGTTACACAGTCACTAATTCTGGCATAAAATGAAAAAGATCCTCCTCCTGTTACTGCCCGCACTGCTGCTGATATCATGTGAGAAAGACTACCTGGTGCCAGCCGGTGAGGTACCTTCCTGGCTTAAAGACCGTATCGCCGAAGCCGAAAAGGAGATACAGTCAGACCCGAAATCCAGCCTGAATATCTGCGCCTGGGTGAGATACACATACAAGGGCGATTACTACTATGAGTGGATCAACCTGCTAAGCTCCTACTGGCCCCATCTATACAATCATAAAGGAGAACTGATGACTTTCGACAGCATGGATATCGACAAGTACTGGAATGAGAAATGCTGCAAGCAGTTTATCTGGAAAGGTTCAGACTACATAGACACCATTGAGGATTAGCGGCTGGCCGTCAGCATCGGTGACTCTTCCGGTACTCCTTCCTCAGCTCATCAATAGAGACAAGCTTTCCCTCCCTCTCTGCATGCCAGTAGCTCCAGCCGTTGGCACGTTCCCTGCCGGAGAGCAGTGTGCCAAGACTGTGAATTGACCCTGTCATGCCGTCACAGAGGAGTGTAGTGTCTGCCTGCACCTCGGCACTGAACATCCTGTCTGACGACCAGAGGCGTTCCCCTACCATGATATATCCCGATGCAACGAGATTCCCGAACGGCACCCTCGGCAGCCGCCTCTCGGTGCGGTACTCAAGCAGGGGACTGTTCAGCGGCGTTATACCCGCAATCCTTTCCCTGGCAAGGTTGACATATTCCAGCTCACGCTCAAAGGCAATAAAATTCCTCCCCAGCCTCTTTGCAACTGCAGCAGCGGTGCCACTGCCGGCAAACGGATCAACAACCAGGTCGCCGGGATTGGTTGTGGCCATGATAATCCTGTAGAGCAGCTCCTCCGGCTTCTGCGTCGAATGTGCCTTCCTCCCCTCCTCCCTGATCCTCTCCGGCCCCTTGCAGAGAGGAATAAGCCAATCGCTGCGCATCTGCAGATCATCATTGAAGCCCTTCATTGCCTGGTAGTGAAAAGTGTATTTCGCGTTCTTCGATTTTGAAGCCCAGAGCAGGGTCTCATGTGCATTGGCGAAACGTGTCCCCATAAAATTGGGCATCGGGTTGGTCTTAACCCATATTATATCGTTAAGTATCCAGAACCCGGTATCCTGAAGTATGGCCCCCACCCTGTAGATATTGTGATAGGTGCCGATAACCCAGATGCTGCCGGTATCCTTCAGCACCCGCATGCACTCCATTAGCCATGCCCGCGTGAAATCATCATACTCACGAAACGAGTCAAATTTGTCCCACCCGTCATCAACTGCACTGACCCTCGACCTGTCCGGCCGGAAAAGATTCCTGTGCAGCTGCAGATTGTACGGTGGATCGGCAAAGACCAGATCGGCAGAAGAGTCGGGCAGCAGCTTCAGTAGCTCCAGGCTGTCGCCTTGGTGGATCTCATTTATGTTCAGCGTTCCTGAAATCATCGTTCAGTTTGATGGCAAATAACTGTTGCTGGTTCTTTCATGATTACTCAACGGTCGTGGCAAGATCTTAACAGTCCCGGCTGACAGCAGCCATCGTTAAGGAATTTTCACCAGTTCCATCGGCACAAATATACACCATCAGGGCCTGGTGGAAGGGGCAGTGCCCTCAATAACTTCAAAATCTATCAGCACATTTACGATATCAATTATCTCGGGGATATTGTTGCCCTCAATTCCGGCCCTTACTGCTATATCCTCAATGCTCACCGGCTCTGCAGTCGGAAAGGGTAGATGAAACAGGAAACGACCCTGCGGGATGGAGAGATTGAGCTTTCTCTCCCTGCGTTCGCGACCTTCACCTGACCATATCACGACACTGCTTATATAATCATTACTCCTTGATGTGGTAAATCTGGCCCTGCTGTTTTGCGCCTCCCTGATCTTTAAACCGAGCCTCTCCTTCTCCGGATCCTCTGCCGGAAAAAGAGGGTTAAGATCCAGGTTCATACTGATCTGCCTCACTGCCAGGTTATACCTGAAATAGGGTCTTTTGCCCTCAGATACCTCTTCACGGTCAGCAATACCCAATGAAAACAGATCTTCGAGAAAATCCTGCGCTGTCTTGATATGCAGGTTCAGTCTTGAAGCTGCCTCTGAAGCCGAAATATTCCTGTAGGTTGCCAGTAGCGCGAAAAAATCTTCGGCGTAGTCCTTTGACAAACATGAACCCAGCTTTGCCGCCTGTGTAAAATCCATCTTTCTGATGATATTATGAGGGTTTCACTATTTGGTGATCAATCAACGGAAGATCCTGATTTTCTTTTTACGACCAAAAATAATTGGTTGTTTTCTATCGCGCTGACTTCAACTCGGTGATAATCCGCTGTTCCAGTCCGGCTTTATAATAATCGAGAAACCTGATAAAAATCCCTGCCATTGAAGCACACAGCTTATCAAAGCTCAACCTCTCATGGTAGTCCCGGTAATCCTTATCCGAAATAGTCACCGTTACGGTGCCGTCATACGCTATCATAACATGACTTACCTCTCTGCCTTCACTTATGACAACCAGGCTCCTGTTCATCGAAAAAGAAAAACAGATATACGTTTCATAATAGAAAACCCGGGCCACATAGTTACTCTGAAGAAATCGGGCAAATCCAAGGAGCTCATCCTTCGTGCAATTAACTTTTCCACCGGAAAAAGGACGCTCGGTATAACCATTGTCAGCCTGGTATATTCTCTCGGATGCCAGCCTGAAGAGCCTCCTTGAGTTGATCTCAAACCTTTCATGGCTGTAAAATGAGTTCCAGTTGATCAGAATAAACAATATTATCAGAACAAAACTGATGAAATATGTGATCTTCAGGAACCCGGGGCTGTCATTGTGCGGGTAGAGAAATGATACCTGTGCAGTGGTTATGCAAATGAGAAATCCCAGCACCGGGTATATCCAGTTCCGGTATCTGAACCACTGAACAATACCCAGGACCAGGAACATTAGTGCCACAAGTACTATGGTAAGGTATGGTGCTCCAGTAATATCTGCACCGCTACGCATAAGCATCCGCCGCATTGCCATTTCAAGCAATATCAGTATGTAGGAAGTGAAGATCCCTATCGGGTAGATCCAACCAATGGAAAATCTGATTCTTGATTTATAAGTCATGATTTCTAGCTGTTTACATACTTCATTTATTTTAAACTTTACAAAGATATAACTTTTATCTAATACGAGTCAAGTATTTTTACATTTTTTTTTATAATAATGGATCCATGATATCATTCCATATGCCGTTAACCTCATCAAATCATGTGATAATGTAACTTTTGCAGTGCAATGATCAAAAACTTTTTTTTTATGAAATAATTAATTTTTACTTTTATTTTTCCCGGCAGTGAGAAGGGGAAGGCCATATGATACATTCAGAATTGTTCACTGTCACAGCATCCTGAAAATAACGGACCATTATGAAAACTATCATCCCGATCATCATCTCTTTATTGCTTCTCACGGTATCTAACACACTTGACGCCCAGAAGACCTACAAGGCTGTTTGCGACAAGAGCGACGGCAGGGTAAAAATCGTTGACGGCGACGACCGGTCGCCCAGCCTGGTGCCGCTCAAGGGTGGCTTTCCCTTCTACCAGGTGGCCGAGAAATGGGTGAAGGAGAACTATCCCAACGGCAGCTGTGACCCTGCAGCCGCTGCTGCCCAGAACCGGGCAGCGGCCAATGCCGCAGCACAACCGTCAAATCTGCCATCCCAACCGTCGGCAAACCCGACAACACCCCCACCCCCTGCCTCTTCCTACGGAGCTCCTGCCGCTCAGCCCCTGGCCCCTGTGCGTACCCAGAGGTATCGAAACACCTCAATGTTTGTTTCATTTCTCTTCTCCGATTTCGGAAAGGTATACGGAAAAGATCCGCCCCTCTTCCCGGGTGTCAGTATAGGTATCGACCAGGTTATAGGAGCAAAGTTTTACGGAGGCACCGGCCTTCACTTCAACTCACTGATAGGACAAACGACAGACGCAGGAGACATGAATGCCTTTTACAGCGTCCGTATACCTCTCTATGCGGGCTACAGGATGATAAGCGGCAAACGCTACTGGGGCGTTGACCTTGGACTGGCCGCCAACACCATGCTGCGGCCTCTGTCCAGCGACTCCGACCTCCACGGTGAAATTGCCTCTGACGTATCATTCAATTCAATGATGAGAGCAAGGTTTGGTACGGAGAGAAGAGCATTTGAAATGGGAGTTGACCTCTGGATGAATGAAATTCTCGCATCATATGAGGGATATCAGATGCTGGTGCTTTCAGTTGGATACCGGTTTTACTTCTAAAAGCTCCACGTAATGAAACCAGTCGTTGCCCGGGCCGCTGCCCTCACCCTTGCCATCCTTATACTTCTGGCCCTCACCGGAATGACACATGCCCAGTCAGGCAAAGCCTACCTGCAGCTTACCGATGAGCAGAAGGAGACACTTGATGATGTTCTCACTACTTCCAAAGATATAACAACCGAATCACAGGAGAAGCTGACCAAAATGCTCGGTGAATGGCAGAAACTGAAGGACAACTTCCACGAACTGCCTGAACCGATGCAGAAGGCAATCAATGATGCCGAGAAAGCAGGCCTCACGGCGAAGATAAACTACACACTGGGAAAGCTGAAACAGTTTGAGGGAGAACTGAAAGATGTCATCAGTGTCAAGGAGGATATTGAAAAGGCAATCAACTTCTACCAGCGTTACGCACCCGATGATCAGAATCCCTTCCGGTCACTGGAGGTGATGAGCAATTTCTTCAATGATGTTGAAAAACTGCTGCCCAAAGAAGATAAATACGAAGCCTTCAAATCTCCCGTGACATTCATGCTACGAACAGGCATAACCTATTTCAAGGAGGGGATCGACCTGGCATTGGGGGGCCTGAGGAATATTCAGAAACAGATCAGGGACAGGGCCGGTAACTGCATGGGTTATGTCGGTGGCGACGGTACCGCTGACAGCTCTGATCCCAGGCGAAAAGCCTTCACTGACCTTGGGACCAGTTATACAATCTGTTATACCGGCGTCAGGCCCGTGGGCGGTGAGATCTGGAGTGACGAGACCGGCAATGCCGTATATATCTGGAGCTCCGGCAAATGGACCAGGCTGCAGGCAGGCTTAGGCCTGGTGATCGAGATTTTTCGAAACTGGAAACTGGCCAACAGCTCGGTGCTGACTGCCGACGAGATGATACGGTGGTGCAACAGCTACCAGAGACTCTACATAGAGTCGCGCGACTGGGGAGCACGGGAGTTTGGCAGGCTTTCGTCAATGGAGCTCTGCCGCGAAAGGCTACTGGAGAAACGCAACAGTTACGGCGACTGGATGTCGCTGATGGAGTCGGTAAATACAGACCGCAACCTTTACATTGCAAAATACATATTCGATAAGGACGGCATCAGGTCGGAAACAAAGAGACTCACCACCATAATGTATGACCAGCTGATGTTTGAAGGCATCATTGAGGATCAGGAGGGAAACAGAGTCTCAGGTGCTACGGTAACAATATCAACTCCTGCCGGGGCCAGAACCGATCAGACTGTCAACGGCCGCTACACTTTTCTTATGGATTATCCTGAGGCCGGCAGAAACGGAGCCCGTATTGAAATAACTGTTACTGCCGCCGGATATTCCGACCTGAAAGAGACCTCTGTCATCTACAATCAGTGCCAGGATCTGGGACTGCTACGTCTTGATAAAGTGGGTCAGGATGAAGAGGAGGATATGTCGTGCGGTCCCAATGAGTACTATGACCCTGTCGCACAGGTATGCATCTGCAACGACGGTTATGTGAGAAACGCACAGGGCATTTGCGTGCCTGAGGAGGATGTACAGCCGGTGGTCCCCGACTGTCCCGACCCCAACTCCGAGCCTGTTTTTAACAGTGCCACAGGAGTGTATGACTGTGTGTGCAAGGATTATTTCATTCCTGATCCGCTAACAGGATTATGCAAACCGGATGTTCAGCAGATACTTAATGATTCGGACTGTTCACAGTGGCCGAACACCAGGCCGCTGTGGGATTATACGAGGGACGAACCCTACTGCGACTGTCTTCCGGGATACTCATGGAGGCCTGATAACCTGGGATGCGAGGAGACCGGAAAGCTTCAAGCCTCACAGGCCGACTGCTCAGGATACCCCAATACACAGGGTGTAT
>CALMRD010000012.1 GCA_937871625.1 uncultured Bacteroidales bacterium
AAGTGTCGGGGCAGCCATGAAAAGAATGGAAAAATTGCTTTTGGACAGTAAAAAGCATCTTTAAAGTTTCACGACTTAGTATTTTATCTGTCAGTCAGGTCTAAAACTACATACAAATATAATAAATTGTTTTTATCCGGCACTTTTTTTGATATTAAAAACCGGGATCGCAATTTTTTGATGAGATCTCCGAGCGACCTTCGCAAAATCACGGAGTGCAACGGTGTAAGGAGATACCTGTGCAATCCCTGCAACCTGTGGGAGTGTAAAAGTCTAATGAAATTGTTGTGCAACCATTGTAACTTTATCCCGTCATTTACCAGTAACAACCTGTAAAATTGTCGACAGCGGATTTGCAAATACATGGTGATCTCATTGAGGAGTGCCGGAGAGGCAGCCGCAGGGCACAGTTCAGGCTGTATGAACTCTATTCCAGGGCGATGTTCAACACGGCATACCGCATAACGGGTAACAGGGAGGAGGCAGAGGATATGCTGCAGGAGGCATTTACCGACTGTTTTACAAAGATCGGCTCCTACAGATCGGAATCAACCTTCGGAGCATGGCTGAAAACGATAGTAATCAACCGTTGCATCAGCAGGCTGCGAAGAAAAGAGGCCGAGCTGGTCCTCACTGATGATTTCAGCATGCATGAGACCCCTGAGGAGATGCCTGAGGAGGTGGCACTGCCTGACCCCTCTGTGATAGCCAGGGCTGTGGAGAAGCTTCCCGACGGTTACAGGGTGGTCTTCAGCCTCTACCTGCTTGAGGGTTATGATCATACAGAGATAGCCCAGATACTGGGCATTTCGGAGTCCACCTCCAAGACACAATATTCAAGGGCAAAGGAAAAACTGAAGAAGATACTTTCTGAAATGAAAAGTTATGGATGAGCTTGAGAGACATATACTGAATAACAGGGAGGGGATGGATATCCATGACCCTGACCCCGGCCTCTGGAGCAGGATAGGTGATAGACTGCCCCACGTGCGCCGACCGCTGCAAAGCTACCTGTGGCGTGCTGCTGCGGCACTGTTTGTCGCTGCTCTCTGTACGGCAGCAATAGTGACGGCCATCAGGGCCGCCGGGAGGCTGAATGACCCCCAGGTTGCTGAGGTGAGGGAGACACGGCAATACTACGACAGCCGCATACAGTCGCTTTACATGGAGGCTGCGCCTCTCCTGACAGCCAACCCCGACATCGGCAGAGAGCTCACTGCCGGAATGGGAGAGCTTGACAGCCTCTCCAAAGAGATAATAAGTGACCTCAGTGACAATATCGCCAGCAGCGAGGTGGTGGAGGCACTGATAAGAAACTACAGGCTCAGGATAGAGCTTCTTGAGGATATGCTTTTCCTGATGAAAGAGAACCAGACAGAACCAGATAAGAGACCAACAGATGAACTATAGGAACCTTCTCACTGCATTGCTGCTGCTGCCGGCAGTGATGAACCTTCAGGGGCAGCAGATGTCCGACAGCAAGACCCTTATGAAATCATTCAGGGCAGGCAGCAGTGCTGCGCTGGAGGTCATCAACAAATACGGAGACATTCACATCAGTCATTCGCTCAACGACTCGATATCCATCAGGGCTGAGGTGACAGCCTCCTCCAACACAGGAGAGAAGCTTGACGCCATGATGTCTGATGTGGAGATCAATCTCTCGATGACCGGAGAGACGGTCAGGGCAGTGACATCCTTTACAAAGGGTATCACCCCTCTCTTCGAAAGCCTGAAGGGATTGACCAAAAACCTGATCAACTTTGACAGCAGGCTGAAGATAGACTACTTCATCGAGTGTCCTCCCAGCACCGAGTTGCGGCTGACAAACAGTTACGGAGACATTTACATTGGTGATGAGACCCCGGAGCTGACACTGAAACTCTCAAACGGAAACCTCGATGCGGCAGCGGTGGAAAAGGCAAAGCTGGTGGAGCTCATCTTCTGCAAGGCGAACGTGAGGAGCATCGAAGAGGGAAAACTGACTCTCTCCTTCAGTGAACTGAGGTCAAGGGAGACAGGAAAGATAAAGCTGGCCTCAGTCTCTTCCAAAGCATGGATAGACCGGTGCGGCCATCTCGACCTTGACTCAAAGCGCGACGACATAAATATCGGCGCCGCTGAGGTGCTGACAGGCACCAGCCATTTCAGCGACATTATAGCCGAAGTGGTCACAGGTGAGATCAACATGTCTGTAAAGTACGGCAACCTCTCATTTGAAAGGATAACCCCGGAGTTTACACTCATCGACCTCCGGACATCATATGCCGACACCGACATTGCGCTGGGCGTTGGGTCATCCTATGATCTTGAGATAAGGCATACAAACGCATTTGTCTCCCTCCCCGGCTTCGAACCACAGCCTGAGAGAACGGAGATCAATGCCGAAGACAAGATCTTCATGACCACAGCCTCTGTCGGCCCTGCTGCTGGCCGCGCCACCATCAGGATCGATGCCACGAGGGGTGAAGTGCGGATAATTCAGAAATAGTTTTTTCGGAATCTGTGCAACCCCGGTCGAAGTTCCATGTCCTTAGTAAGGAAGAACCGTAAAAAACAAGAAAATGAAAACAGCAGTTATCACAGGTGCAGTAATATTGGCTGCACTGACTTCATGTACGACAATATTTGACTGTATTGAAGGCAACGGAGACCTGAAGAGCGAAGAGAGGTCGGCAACTTCCTTCACAGCCATAGCAAACGAGACCTCCTTTCAGGTTATCTATATCAGGGGGGATGAACATAGTATCACGGTGGAAGCCGAGAGCAACCTGCTGCCGTATATTGAGACAGAGATCAGCGGAGGAGCACTGGAGATCAGGACAGTAAGAGGCACTCACTGTCTGAGATATAATACACAGCCTGTCATCACCGTCACGGCACCTCTTATCAGTGAGCTTGTAAATGCCGGGTCGGGCGACATAATCGCCGGCCCTCTGGGTGGTGAAGATGTAAAGATCATTGTCAGCGGCTCAGGGGAGATCTCTTGCGGGGAGATCTCGGCAGAAGATGTCTCCGTGGTTATCTCGGGTTCAGGAGATGTCCTTACAGGAGTTATCAGCGCATTGACGATAAAGGCAACGCTGTCAGGGTCAGGTGATCTCACTACCAGCGGAGAGGTAATCACAGCAAGGTATATAGTATCAGGATCAGGCCCTCTCTTTGCCGGTGAGCTGATTACCGAAGAGGCAATTGTGACCATCTCAGGGTCAGGGTCAGTATATACTACCGTCAATGACACCCTTGATGCAGTTATCAGCGGCAGCGGCAACATATATCTGAGCGGAAATCCGCAGGTAAGCCTCACCCGTACAGGATCGGGGCGGATCATCAATATGTAGCCGTCAGCTTGCCTGGCAGAGCAAAAAAAAGGGACCCGGCAATCCGGGTCCCTTCCTTATTTTTTAAACCAGTTGTTCGTCAGGTCAGGTCAATCTCATTGCCGTCGCGGTCGAAAAACTCATACTGCAGGAAATGGTATGAGGGGAGTGGCTGAACCTTTATGCTTACGGCATATTTCTTGTTTATCTTGCCTATCTCCGAGAAGAAACCCTCTTTCAGGTAAGCGGCAACGAACGGGTGTGTCCGCAGAAGGAACCTGCGTGTCTTGACCTTCTCGATGATACTGGAGAGTGTACGTTCTATCTCATCGGTCAGCAGTACCGGTGGTGCAACTCTTCCCTCACCCCTGCAGACAGGGCACTTCTCATCGGTGCTGATGCTCATCTCGGGTCTGACCCGCTGCCGTGTTATCTGCATCAGTCCGAACTTACTGAGGGGAAGTATATTGTGCTTCGCCCTGTCGTCGTTCATCAGCTCCTTCATTCTCTCGAAGAGAGCCTGACGGTTTTCGTTCGACTGCATGTCGATGAAATCGACGACGATTATTCCCCCCATATCCCTCAGTCGCAACTGGCGTGAGATCTCTCTTGCTGCCTCCAGGTTTACCGAGAGGGCATTTGACTCCTGGTCGGTACCTGATTTTGACCTGTTACCGCTGTTGACGTCGATAACGTGGAGTGCTTCGGTGTGCTCTATGATAAGGTATGATCCTCCCCTGAAGGAGATGGTCCGGCCAAAGAGTCCCTTTATCTGCCTGCTGACCTGAAAATGGTCAAATATCGGCAGTTTCTCCCTGTATAACCTTACTATCTTTTCCTTTTCAGGGGCTATCTCCCTGATATAGCTTCTTACTTCGCCGGCTATCACCTCATCATCAACGATGATGCTGTTGAAGTCGGTACTGAGAATATCCCTGAGGATGGTGGTTGTCCGGTTCATCTCGCCCACCAGAAGACGGGGCGATTTGACATCACGGCGCACGGCATAGAGAGCCGTCTCCCACCTGCTTACAAGCTCCCTGAGCTCTGCATCGAGGGCGGCAACCTTCTTTCCCTCGGCCACGGTGCGTACTATGACACCGTAGTTCTTCGGTTTGATGCTCTGTATAAGCATCTTGAGCCGGTTGCGCTCATCATTGTTCTCTATCTTGGATGAGACTGACACCTTATCACCGAAGGGCATAAGCACCAGGTTTCTGCCTGCGATGCTCACTTCCGATGCCAGCCTGGGGCCCTTGGTGGAGATGGGCTCCTTGGTTATCTGAACGATAACTGTCTGACCTGCGGTCAGCACATCGGCGATCTTGCCGTCCTTGTCAATGTCAGGCTCAGGCCGGAACTTTGACACAGGTGTAGACCTGATCCTGCCCTGAGTGGCCTGAGTATAATATTTATGAAGGGTTCTGAACTGTGCCCCCAGATCCAGATAGTGCAGAAAGGCATCCTTTTCGAAACCTACATTGACAAACGCTGCATTCAGTCCCGGCATGATCTTCTTTACCTTTCCAAGGTAAATATCGCCCACGGAGAATTTGACGTTGCGCTTTTCCCTGTTTAACTCGACAAGCTGCTTTTCCTCAAGAAGTGCTATGGATATCTCAGAATCGCTTACGCTGATTATTAAATCCTTGCTCACATTCCGGAATTTGTTTGTTTGCTAACAGCCTTTTTAATAGCAACTAACCTAAAAATCGAATGATTTTTAGGTTAGGTCTCAGATATTCAGACTGTGCATTATATGCTATTTCTTCTTCTTATGCCTGTCTTTGCGCAAGCGCTTCTTGCGCTTGTGCGTCGCCATCTTATGCCTTTTTCTTTTTTTCCCGCTTGGCATATTATTACTTCTTAGCGTTTGATTTGACTTTGTTCACAAATGTTTTGGCAGGCTTGAATGCCGGGATATTGTGTGCAGGAATAATAATCGTGGTATTCTTGGAGATGTTCCTGGCCGTCTTCTTTGCACGTTTCTTTACGATAAAGCTGCCAAAGCCCCTGAGATACACATTATTGCCGGCAACCATGGAGTCTTTAACCGATTCCATAAAAGCTTCAACG
>CALMRD010000013.1 GCA_937871625.1 uncultured Bacteroidales bacterium
CAGGTAAACGGGAATGGCTCCGGCTGCTCCCTCTACTCCTCCTTGCTGCCTTCATGCCACAGGGAGCTGAGGCCCAGGATCTGCCGCCCATACTCTTTCACGGTGTCATCCTTGACGCTGACACCCGGGAGCCGCTGACCGGCGCCCACTTTTTGGTGAAGCACAGGAGTGCCGGGGCAGCTGACAGCAGAGGCATGTTTTCATTCTATGCCCGGCATAACGACACCGTAACCTTTACCTGTGTAGGGTACCGTACTCACAGCATGACTGTGGCCGACACCCTCAGGGCCGGCGAATATGTGGCGGCGATATGGCTCAGCACCGATACCCTTATGATACCTGCGGTGGTGGTCATGCCACGGCTGGGTAACATCAAAGCAGCAATCATGTCCGGGCCGCCGGCAACAAACCAGGAGCTTGTCAACGCCACCAATAACCTTAAGATCGCCACCTGGCAGGGACTCACCAGCGCCAGCAGGCTGGATGATCCGGCTTCAAACTATGAGCTTCTGCGACAGAAACAGCGTATCGATGCGTACGAAAAGGGTGGAATACCGTCATCACAGATGGTGGCCCTCAGTCCCTTCACGATCATACCCCTGATCTATATCCTCGCCAAAGGACTCCCCGAGGATCCGGAGCCGCCAAAACCCTATATCTCCGTCCGTGAACTGGAGAAGCTCCGGACCATGCATGATTCGATTATTTTCAAGGGGCCGGTCAGGTAGGTGCCAGTCCTCTCAGGCAGTAGTCAGTGGGCAGTAGGCAATAGTGGGGCAGATCATGAGCCAATTCAATCACTACTGCCTATTGCCTACTCCCTACTCACTATCCTTTATAAAAGAGTGCCTTGATAATGTGCTCGGCCATCTTCGGGTTCTCCTTCAGCCTCCTGGTTGAGTAGCCGAACCATTTCGTCCCGAAGGGAACATAGACCCTCATCCGGTGACCGGCATCAATGATGCTCTTTCGCAGTTTCGGGGTGACACCGTAGAGCATCTGGAACTCGTACATATTTTTTGGCACCTCATATTTCTTGATGAGCTCGTAGGCACCCTCAATGAGCGGTTTGTCGTGAGTGGCAATACCGACATATACCCTGTTTTTGAACAGCAGCTCCAGATCCCTGAGATAGTGCATGTTGACCTCCTCATACTTCTTGTATGCTATCTCTTCCGGCTCAACATATATTCCCTTGCATAGCCTGTAATTTGTCGGTACCTCGGGGCTGTTCATATCAAGCATCTTCTCGAGGTCGCTGTATGTCCTCCTCATATAGGCCTGCACCACCAGCCCGACGTTTTTGGGGAACTCGGCATGAAGGCGGCGGTAAAGCTCAATTTCAAGATCAGTACAGGGTGAGTCCTCCATGTCTATCCTGCAGAAATTATTGTATGAGGCAGCCTTCACCACTATCTCACGCATCAGCCGGTAGCATGCCTCTTTGTCTATCAGCAGACCAAAGCTTGTGGGCTTGAGCGAATAGTTGCCGTCAATCCCCTGTCTCTCCGTCTCATCGATGAGATCGAGATACTCCTGCTTGTTGGCCTCAGCCTCATCCAGCGACTCAATGAATTCACCGAGAACATCAAGGGTGACCATCATACCCTGTTCGTTTAGCTCCTTTGAGACACGCATGGCATCTGACATCTTCTCTCCTGAGATATAGGCGCGTGAAAAGATCCAGATGAACTTCTTCGGGAAGTACGGAAGAATGGCTGCAATGAGTTTATTAAACATCCTTATGATTTTTCTTTATTAACATTTTCAAAGATATCAGCGAATAAATTTTCTATTAATGACGTTTATCATCAGTTGGGGTGTGTTTACAACATTTTTTAACCGGGATTAAAAAAGAATTCGAGGCAGTGCAACCATTTAAAAATAAAACCTGTCTGATCATTGTGTCCGGTCTATGATGAGTGAACAGCATATCATTGAGGGCTGTCTCAGGCATAGCAGAAAGGCACAGCAGATGCTATGGAAAAATTATTCCGGCTACCTGCTGGGTGTCTGCATGAGATATGCCGCTGACAGGCCTGAGGCTGAGGATATGCTGCAGGAGGCTTTCATGAGGATATTTTTCAACCTCGGTGAGTACTCGGGCACAGGTTCTTTCAGGGGCTGGCTGAGAAAGGTGACGGTGAACACGGCAATAACATACTATAACAGGAACCTTCGTCATAAACATCACTCGGATATCGATGATTATGTGAACCAGGAGAGCGGATCTGCCGGGTTTGAGGAGGATTTTTACAGTGCCGAGGAGCTCTATAAGGTGCTTGGTGAACTGGCGCCGGGTTACAGGTTGGTCTTTAACCTTTACGCCATAGAGGGTTACATGCACCATGAGATAGCAGAGATGCTCGGCATTGACGTTAACACTTCAAAATCGCAATACAGCAGGGCGAGGGCAATACTGAGACACAGGCTCGGTGAGCTGGC
>CALMRD010000014.1 GCA_937871625.1 uncultured Bacteroidales bacterium
TTGCCGGCTCACACAATGCAATCATGGTTGGTCCTCCCGGCTCCGGCAAGACGATGCTGGCGCGACGACTGCCCGGAATACTGCCACCCCTCACACTTGAAGAGGCGCTGGAGACAACCAGGATTCATTCGGTGGCCGGTAAGATCGACAGCAATCTCTCACTGATGACCCGCCGCCCCTTCAGGAGTCCACACCATACCAGTTCGGACATCGCCATGGTCGGCGGAGGAAGCGTGCCCCAGCCCGGGGAGATCAGCCTGGCACATAACGGTGTGCTCTTCCTCGATGAACTGCCGGAGTTCAAACGCAGCGTACTGGAGGTGCTGCGTCAGCCGCTGGAGGACCGTATCATCACCATCGCCAGGGCCAGGCTGAGCTGCGACTTTCCAGCCTCGTTCATGCTCATTGCAAGCATGAACCCCTGCCCCTGCGGCTATCATAACCACCCGGAGAAGGAGTGTACCTGTGCCCCCGGGATGGTACAGAGATACCTGAGCCGCATCTCGGGACCGCTGCTGGACCGTATTGATATTCATATAGAGGTTGTACCTGTCAACTATGAAAATCTTGCCGCCACAACAGCCGCAGAGTCCTCTGCCTCAGTGCGTGAGCGGGTCGTCATAGCCCGGGAGATAGAGGCAAGACGCTTTTCCGGTCACAACGGCATCTACTGCAACGCTCAGATGACCTCCGCCATGTTACGCAGACACTGCCACCTCGACGATGCCGGCGGCAGACTGCTGAGGGCCGCCATGGAAATGAGAGGATTGTCCGGAAGAGCCTATGACAGAATACTTAAGGTCTCGCGTACCATAGCCGATCTGGATGAGTCAGAGACCATCAGGCCAGACCACATCTCCGAGGCTATCAACTACCGCAGCCTCGACAGGGATGGGTGGGCCGGATAAAAATCAGCCTGTTGTTTTATTACATCTATCTTTTTGCTTAATTTGTGACCGGGGAATAGTACAATTTCAATCCTGGTCGGAAAGTATGGAATTGATTAACAGATTAAGAAAAAAGCTGTCGGATGAACATTTGATGTTCGCCTACCGCGGCGAGGTGACAGAGGTCAACTCTGCCGGACTGCTAACTCTCCTTGAGAGGGAGATGGAGTTCTCTGAGTTCAATCCGCTGGGGCGCAAGAGACTCTTTATGTTCGTGCTTGAAAACCTTCAGAATATTACCAGGCACGGCATTTCGAAGAACGATGAGGTAACCTCACTGGTGGTCTACAGCAAGACCGACGACGGTTACACTGTGAGTACTGGCAACGCTCTGAAAAACAGCGATGTGAAGGGTCTGAGAAAGAATCTCGAGAAGATAAACAGTCTCGAACCGGAGAAGGTGCGGGAGGTATATCGCACCATGCTTCAGGATTCCAGTATAGGACACAAGGGTGGGGCAGGACTCGGCCTTATGGAGATGGCGCGCAAGACGGGCAACAGGCTGGACTATGACTTCCTTCCTATTGACGACAAGTATTCATACTTCATTTTGAGCAAAACAGTAGACGCAGGAGGCAAAGGGATTGCCGTGCCAGGCGCCGAAGGCTCTTTTGACTCTGCCATGGTGGCCAATCTTGAGCGCACCATGAAATCCAATGATATCATCTTCATCTGGGCCGGACCCCTGACTCATGCTATCAGCAAGGAGCTGCTAAGCTTCAGCGAAGCAACCATGAGGGAGACAGACCTCGAACAGAACCTGCATAAGCGTGTCTTTGCCACCCTGATAGAGCTTTTTCAGAATGTTGCCCAACATAGTCCCGGATTTGATGCCGAGCAGAAGTATGGCATACCACTGGCAATGATCAGGAAGAGGCCAACATCATTCATCATCACTTCGGGCAACCTTATCAGGAAGAGTGACATCGAACACCTGGTGCGTAAGCTTGAGATGGTCAACAGCTTTGACGAGGAGGGTCTCAAGAAGCTCCTGAAGGTGGCTCTGATGGGACAGGATATGACCAAGGTCACCACCGGATATATGGGACTGCTGGAGATGGCCAGGAGGTCGGGTCACAGGCTTACATACAAGTTCGAGGAGGTGAACGACGACTACTCCTACTACACCATTACGGTGAGGGTCAGAGCCCGAAGCCAGAAATCACACTGACCGAACATATTACCGGTCGGATTAAGAGTATTAAAGCTGAAAATGCGCTGAGCGCACCGGGTTAAATCCGAATCAGGAGCCTGCAGCCTGCAGAGGAACATTCACCAGGCTCAGTTCCCTGCCGTCATATACGGCATAGCTCTCACTGCAGCTGAACCAGTCGCCAAGTATTATCATCCTCCTGTCATCCTCGTCGAATGTGAGGGGCAGGTGCCTGTGGCCGTAGATGTAGTAGCGTGCCTTGCATCCTGCTGCCACCAGTGAACGGGTGTGGCGGATAAGGTCTTCCTTATCCTCGCCCATGAAGGGCAGTGAGACATGCTTGGCCAGGCGGCTGCTCTTTGACCATCCATGACCCAGGGCCATGCCGAAACGGGGGTGGATGGCAGAGAAGAGGGTACGTGCCATCCTGTTGCGAAAGAAGGCAAAGAGCAACCTGCCCCCCATGCTCCTGCTGCCGAGGCCCTCACCATGGGCCAGATAAAAGGTTTCGCCCCCTATCTCTGTCAGGAGAGGCTCATGATGCACAGTTGCACCGCACTCGTCGGCCAGGTAACCCTTCATCCACATGTCGTGGTTGCCGGCAAACATATGTATATCGATGCCCCTGTCGGATAGAGAGGCGAGGGTTCCCAGGAAACGGACGAATCCTTTCGGGACCACAGTTTTATATTCCCACCAGAAATCAAAGAGATCACCCAGGAGGTATATAGCTGAGGCATCGTCAGCCACTCTCTCAAGCCATCCCGTGACCCGCTGCTCTCGTTCGCGGGGATCGGTTCCTGCTGCCAGTCCGAGGTGAAAGTCCGAGGCAAAGTATGTGTTCCGGCCTCCCAAGACTATTACTGTTTATTGAAGATCTGATCCAGTCTGATCTGCAGGTTACGGCCGGTAAGGTTGTTATTGATAATGTTACCCTCGGGATCATACAGCAGGTTTGACGGCACTGACTGCACGTTCATCAGTCGGGCGTAGACGGGGTTGAGCGGATCCTCCTCCCTGACGCTTATCCACGGGATCTCTTCAAAGCGAACCCTGTTCATCCACATCTCCTCATCCCGGTCAAGACTGACCTGGTATATCTCCAGTCCCCTGGAATGGTAGGCCGTATAGAGCGATCTCAGCAGGGGCAGTTCCGCAAGGCATTCAGGCGATGTGGTGGTCCAGAATGAGACAAGCACATATTTTCCCCTGAGGGAGGCCACACTGATCATATTTCCTTTCATGTCCGGCAGTGCCGGTTTGGTATTGGCCTCCGGCAGCTGTGAGGCAAGAGAGGCCATCCGGTCTATATACATACGGTTAAGCTCCGAGGTTACATTCTCCTTCAGTGCACGGACATGTCGTGAGACCGGGTACTTCACCGAGAGAGAGTCGGAGACGATCTTCAGGTACTGCAGGTCACGGGGCTGGTACAGCACATAGGTGTTCTCGTCAATACGCTGGTACAGTGCCTTGATGGCGGCCATCGAACTGATGTTCTCGATGACGAATTTGATGTTGAAGTTTCTCTGGGCATCAACGATGTCAACATATGCCTCTTCAAGCCCGGCACCCCTGGCGGCTATCTCCTCATCACTCAGGCCAGAATAGATCTTCCTGATGGAATCGAGTCGTGAGTTCGTCTCAAGCAGTCGCTGGTCGAGCATCCTGACCTCCTCTGATCCCGGTGACCCTGCGACGGTATAATTCTTTGCCAGCGGTGATTTACCGAAGCTAAGGTCTATCTTCTCACCCGGCATCGCCAGCAGTCCGATGAACTCGCTGTTTTCAAAACGCACCTGCAGAAACTCGGGGCCGGTGATCTCAAGTGCAAATTTGAACTGTCCACGCTTTATCACAGCAGAGTCGATAACATTACTGTAGTCAACCTCTGACTTTTCGAGTAATGCTATGCCCTCACTGCCGTCACTGAGTGTGCCCCTGATCGTTACTTTGCTATCATTGCTGCAGCCGGTAACTATCAGTGCAGCCAGAAATATCAATATCAGCCTCTTCATTTCGAATATCAGTTTCCTCTGCAAAGAAAACAAAAATAGCCATTGGCTACTGCCCGGCCAGCAGTTCCTCAACTTTTTTCCGGAGGGCCTCTCCCCTGAGATTAACCGCCACCACTCTTCCCTCGCGGTCAAGGAGGAAGCTTGATGGTATCTCTGAGAGCCCGAAGTCCCTGACTACCTCCGAATCGCGGTATTTCAGGTCGCTGACATGGTGCCATCTTCCCAGCCTGTCTTTTCTAATTGCCTCTGTCCACTCCTCCTTCCTGATGTCAAGCGATACCTGGTATATATCGAATCCACGGCTGTGGTACAGGTCATAAAGGCTTACAAGGTTAGGATTCTCCTCGCGGCACGGAGGGCACCAGGCAGCCCAGAAATCGACCAGCACAATACTGCCGCGGGTAGATGACAGTCTTACTGTGTCACCGTCAGGGCCCGGAAGTGCGATCCCGGGCAGCAGGCTGCCGACAGCGGGACGGGGGTCTGCATCAGTGGTCACTGCCAGCGAGTTTCTGAGTCCTGCAACAAACCTGTGAAGATCGA
>CALMRD010000015.1 GCA_937871625.1 uncultured Bacteroidales bacterium
CCCGGCGGGAAGCTGCTTCAGGTCGCCTTTTGGGGTGAAAACAAAAACCTCATCGGTATATAATCCGGATCGTACCTGGTCGAGAAATGTGTCATCCTCTTTTTCGGATGATTCAAGTATCTCCCGCATTTTTGAAAGCCATGCATCAAGGCCACCCTCTCCTTTTATTCCCTTATATTTAAAATGGGCTGCCAGACCTTTTTCAGCTGTTTCATCCATTCTTGATGATCGTATCTGGACTTCAACCCATTTGCCCCTTGGACCAACCACTGTAATGTGAAGGGATTCATAGCCGTTTGATTTGGGGACAGATATCCAGTCGCGCATCCTGCTCGGATTGGGCTGATACAGATCTGTCACAATTGAATAGACCCTCCAGCAATCGGATTTTTCATTCTCAGGCTTGCTGTCGAGAATTATCCGCACGGCAAACAGGTCATACACCTCATCGAATTCCACTCCCTGATTTTTCATTTTAAGCATTATGGAATGCACTGATTTGGTGCGGCTTTTAATAGTAAATCTAAACCCTTGCTTTTCGAGCTGACCGCTCAGTGGAGCAGAGAACTCCCTGATTAGTTTATTCCTTGAAGCTGTTGTCTGTTTTAATCTGTTGTTAACGTAATTATATTGTTCGGGCTCAAGATATTTAACGGCAAGATCCTCCATTTCCGATTTAAGGTTATAGAATCCCAGTCGGTGAGCCAGCGGGGCATACAGGAAATAGGTTTCAGATGCAAGCGGAAGCTTCTCCTTTTCGGGAGCGAAGTCAAGATTCCGCATATTTTCAAGCCGTTCAACAAGCTTGATGAGGATCACCCTTACGTCGTCGGCAAGACTAAGCAACAATTTTCTGAAATTCTCTGCCTGATAGGAAGAATGGGTTGAGTCGATCCCTGTTATCCGCGAAAATCCTTTTAATATCTCCACCGATTTCCTGCCAAACTCTTTTTCGAGCTCCGCATCTGAAAGCTCAAGCTTACCATATGAATCGTGCAGGAGTGCTGTAATCACAGTGGTGATCCCCAGACCCATTTCCCCTGCAATAATAGAGGCTACCGACAAGGCATGCAGTACAGAAGGTTCACCTGTCACAGTCAGGTCATCCCTGCAAGCCCCTATTGCAAGGTCGAGAGCTCTTCTGATCTTTTTCCTCTCTTCAGATAAAATCGAATTACCAGTAGCTTTAAGCAGCGACCTGTAGGCACTATTTATTTTCCGTGCTTCCAATTTAAAATACTTCCGCAGGTTGAATATTCCTCCTGAAAGTAACTAATTAAGATGCACTTTAACAATTAATTTGAATCAAATTAATAATATTCGCTGTTTATTCATCCTGGTTTTTCTTATCGATCTTCTCAAGATCCTTCAGTTCATCAATACCTGCTCCTTCTGAAAGTTCGGAAAGACTCTTCAGGTCCAGATCGCCTTTTATGGAGATAATGGCATTGCCACCGGGTCCTCCGGTAATAACAAGCAGTTCGGAAATCATATCTCCCTTTTGCCTTATCAGGAACTTTGTGATATCGGATCCCTCTCTGACAACCATCAGCTCTTCGTATGAAGAAAAATTGACCTTATTGCTGAGTTCCTTGTAAAAGTTAATGTTCTGATTGAGTAATGAATCACTGACCGAAAGAATCTTGATCGATGTCAGCCGGTTTATAATATCACGTCCTTCCTCCTTTGCATTTCCACCTGCAAAGAGTCCAAGCAGCTTACTTGAAATGGTGACTGTTGTGAAACCATCTTTTTCTGCATATCGGTTAAAAAATTCATCTATTGCATTGGTCTGAGCCTGCATTACAGCAGCAATGCAAAGAGCCGTGCTAAAGAGAATTAATTTTTTCATATCTCGTGATTGATGTTGGATATTAGTTATTAGTGCTGTTTATTTCTTCAATTGACTCTAAAATAGTATTAAGCGGAATCATTTTTTCCTTCATAATGGCAGCAGATTTGTTTACAGTTTCCATTCCTCTCATGGTCTCATTCTGCAACCTGTTTAAATATACCAGCGACCTTGTCCCCCTGTTAAGACGGTCGGAGACATCATGGAGGATTTTCATTGTTTCGGCATATGCAATTTCCGGGTCACTGAATGTATCCTGGGGTTGGGATTTTTTGATAAAAAAGAAATATGTAGCGGTCAACATAAGCAAAGCAGCGGCAATTCCGGAAAAAGTGCTAAAAATTCTCCTGTGTTTAAGACTTTCATATCTCCTGTCTTCAGCGTCGAGGGCCGAAAAAATGCTGTCTTCAAAGTCTGCAGAGGGCTCCGGGACATCGGATGACTGTAAATAGTATCTAAAAATCTCCTTTTCTTCCAAAAGATCTTCCGGAACATACTCCCGGCTGAAGAACTTCTTTAGCGACACTTCATCATCCAGACTACTTTCTCCGGCATAATATCTTTCAAGTAATCGTCTGATTTCCTCTGTGTTCATAATTGTACTTTTTAAATTCATTCCTTACGGCCTTCCGTGCCCTCGAAAGGTTTACCCTTAAAGTATTGATATTCTGGCCTGTTTTTTCTGCGATCTCTTCATATGAAAGCTCTTCAATATCCCTGAGACGGATGATTTCCTGGTAAATCTCAGGGAGATCAACAATTATCTTTTGCATGATAGCAAATGTCTCATTTCTTACAATTTGCTCATGAGGAGATGGTTCTGGATCTTGACAGAGGGCAAAATCAGTGATGTCATTATGTTGTTCATGCTTCTGTTTTCTCAGCTGATCTATGCAATAATTCTTAATCATGGTTGAAGCCAGGGCATCCACACTTTCATACTCTTCAAGTCTTGTATTCATTTTCCATAACTTTAAAAACACCTCCTGAACTGCGTCCTCAGATCCTTCCTGATCCCTCAGGATCCGGTAAGCGTGATGATACAGTTTTCTGCTTATATTCCGTACAAGGTTATCAAAATCAGCCCTGGTCATTCAAATGAAGCATTGTTTCCAGCTCCTTAAAGATAATCACTTTATTAATCAGTCAATAGTTGATATAATACCCCTTCCTTTTTCTTCTTGTACCTCACTGGCCAGGTCTTCTGCTTCCTCAAATGTAA
>CALMRD010000016.1 GCA_937871625.1 uncultured Bacteroidales bacterium
GGTCAGGTGGTTCTCGATAATGACGATAAAAAGAAATACAAGCTATTTGCCAGCACTTCAAGGAAACTTGAATTCCTGAGTGTCAGAGCCCTTCTTTCTGAACTTCTGGGAAAAGATGCAAGGATCGTTTATAATAAGAATAATAAACCTTTTCTTAAGAATGGTTCCCACTTCATCAGCATTTCCCACTCGAACAGACTTACGGCAATATTGCTGAGCACCAATGAGAAAGTTGGTATTGACCTGGAATATATGAGTGCAAACATCAGCAGGATCGCGTTTAAATTTATAAACCGGAAGGAAAAAATTACCAGAGACACCGAGAGCCAGCGTTATCATCTTTACCTCCACTGGTGTGCAAAGGAGGCTCTTTACAAGATCTGCGACAAGGAAGGCATAAGCATAAAAAAGAATATTACAATAGAACCTTTTGATGTCCGTGATTCAGGTGAGATAAAGGGAAAAGTAAGAACTGACAAAATAAATGATACATTTGATCTTTTCTATACCAGATATGATAACTACGCCATAGTCTGGACAAAGAAGAATTATGACAAGGGATAGTTTTCCGGGATATAAAAGCGTTGCTCTACTGCTCGACCCCGATAAGGCTGTAGCTGATGGACTTGAAGAAATTCTTCATATAGCTTCAGTGTGCAGGACCGACTATATTCTTGCAGGCGGCAGCCTTACATTCAACAGCATTGACGACCTGATCGACAATATCAGAAGCCTATGCGATATTCCTGTGGTTCTTTTCCCGGGCAACCTTCTTCAGCTAAGCCGAAAGGCAGATGCAATTTTACTGCTCTCCCTGATCTCAGGACGTAATCCTGAGCTTCTTATCGGGAACCATGTAATTGCCGCTCCATACCTGAGGAGCGTGAAGGAAAGACTTATTTCTGTAGGATATATTCTGATTGGCTGCGGGCAAAAAACATCGGTCGAATATATAAGCCAGACCACTGCAATCCCGGACGACAAAACCGACCTTGTTGTTGCAACAGCGCTTGCTGGCGAAATGCTGGGTTTTCATTTGATCTACCTGGAAGCAGGCAGCGGTGCATCAAACCCGGTCCCACCTGCGATTATAAATGAAGTAAGACATAATATCTCTGTCCCGCTGGCAATAGGTGGAGGCCTGAAAAGCGGCGAAGATATTGCAGCAGCATTTAATGCCGGAGCCGACCTTATTATACTTGGAAACGGATGCGAGAAAAATCCCGGGCTGCTTAAAGAGGCCTGCTCAATACGCGATGAGCTCAGAAAGACTCCGGCTACCTGAAAAGCTCCGACATAGGTTCACCTGTACAGGCATTAGGATATGGCACCCTGCACAAAGATGAAAGAGTCGCAGCAATGTCTGTCATGTTCACCTTCCTCATAACAGTCGATCTGTTCACCGTCCACCCATACCATATAAGAGGAACATGACAATCATATTCATACGGGGAATTATGGTTTGTCAGCTGATCCCCGTCCTTCTCGACCCATCCGGGATTGAGGGTGACAATAACATCACCCGACCTCTGGGGACTGAAATTATTGACAATACGGCGAAGATGACCATTACCGAAATCGTTTGCCTCAAACGCAAAATAGGGATAGGCCGATGAAACACCGGTAAACTGAATGAGAAACCTTGAAGTCTTCTTCTGAATATCTTCAAGAGGTATCCGTGCATCTTCAATCAAAGTCCTGTTAAGAAAGATCTGCCTTTCGGAAAATCCTCTTACCCAGTCACCTTCTCCATAAATGGCATTAAGGTAACTCCTCAGAAGCTGAAGAGCCTGGTTTTGTATAAAATATCCAGCAGGGATCCTGAGATCCTCCATGATCGATGGAATTTCGGCAACACCATGTGCCGAAGTGAAATAAACGAGTATGTTTTTCTTCCCCAGGTTATCATTAAGATAATTCATAAGTGTCTCAATATTCTTGTCAAGACGAAAGATAGCATCCCCTGTTTCAACCGATGAGGGCCCGAACCTGTGACCGATATAATCGGTTGATGAATAGCATATCGAAAGAAAATCAGGAATTTCATCCTTGCCGAGTCCTTCATTCTCAATTAATCTTATGGCAAAATCGGTTGTAAATGCATCACCGAATGGTGTCTCTCTGAGAAAGGCAAAATTACGGACTGCATTTCTTCCCTCAGCCCTGCTGAGCTTGTTAATATCGTACGGAAAGTAATTAATTCCGTTAAATCCTTTTTCAAATTTGTTTGAATCAGGGAGACATGCGGTGTAATCCGATGCCTGTCTCAAAAGGTTCCATGATGTATTCAGATATATTTCCGAATAATTCATCGCATTAAAATCGTTAACCCACGATGGTAGTGATTTTACATAATATGTTGACGACATCCAGGTCCCTGATGTGTTATCATACCAGAATACACCGTCAGCAGCATGCCCGGCTGAAAGAATTGCTGAATACTCTTTCATGCCAACAGCATAAACCTTTGATCTCTT
>CALMRD010000017.1 GCA_937871625.1 uncultured Bacteroidales bacterium
CCGTGCCCGTCAACGAGTACGGTGACACCATGACCCAGCTTATCAGGTCACCCAAAGATCCCACCTTCCCTTGGACAGGTGTGCTGCTCGGCTCGGCCATCATCGGATTCTGGTACTGGTGTACTGACCAGTACATTGTGCAGCGTGTCCTTTCAGGGCGCGATCAGACACAGGCACGCCGCGGAGCCATCTTCGGGGGCTTCCTGAAACTGACCCCGGTCTTTATCTTCCTGATACCCGGCATGATAGCATATGCTCTTGATCAGCAGGGTGTCATTCATCTTACCAGCTCTGACTCGGCATTCTCCACAATGATCAAGGAGCTGCTGCCCATAGGCTTCAAAGGTCTGGTGGTCGGAGGTATTCTCGCGGCGCTGATGAGCTCTCTGGCATCACTCTTCAACTCCTCCGCGGCACTGTTTACGATCGACTTTTACCAGAAGTACAAGCCAGAGGCTCCCGAGACAGAGCTTGTCAGGGTAGGACGTATAGCCACCGTAGTGGTTGTGATACTGGGGATACTATGGATACCTGTCATGAGGAACATAGGCAAGGTGCTCTATGCATATCTGCAGGATGTTCAGTCTCTGCTGGCTCCAGGCATCGCCGCAGCATTCCTGCTGGGAATACTCTCAAAGAAGGTGACACCTGCAGCAGGACTTACGGGGCTGCTTACAGGGTTCACCATCGGCATGTTACGCCTCATATTTACCATTTTCAAAGGCTTTCTGGATGCTGACGGCATCATTTACCAGGTTTTCGTGGGCACCAACTGGCTGCATTATGAGATCGTAAACTTCGGTATAGTAATAGTGACAATGATCATTGTGAGCTACTTCACTCCCAGAATTGCAGAACACAAAATAGCGGGACTATATCTCGGCTCTGCTTCTGCCGAACAGAAGGCCATCACCCGTGCCAGCTGGAACAAATGGGATGTCATCACCTCAGCTGCCATCATTACGGTGATTATTGTATTCTATGCCTATTTCTGGAACTAGACACAGAGTATTGCTGAAAAAATGAAACCTGTATGATCAAGATGTTACAGATAGATTTGAAAGTTGAGTTTCATCCAGGCTCCCAACGACCTGAAAAATAAATATGTAGTAGGCGGATGAAAAAGGGTAAAGTCGAATTGTGGTTCATTACGGGCAGCCAGCATCTTTACGGAGAGGAGACCCTGAAGCAGGTCGAAGCTGATTCACGTGCCATTGCCGGGGCTCTTGACAGTTCCGGGATGATAGCGACAAGGGTAATCTTCAAGCCTGTGCTTACGACTGCTGATGCAATTACTTCAGTTTGCCTGGAGGCAAACAGCTCTTCTGACTGTGCCGGGCTTATTACATGGATGCACACCTTCTCTCCTGCAAAGATGTGGATATCAGGACTGAAGAGACTACAGAAGCCGCTGCTGCACTTCCATACCCAGTTTAACCGTGACATACCGTGGTCTGAGATCGACATGGATTTCATGAACCTGAACCAGTCGGCACACGGTGACCGCGAGTTCGGTTTCATCTGTTCACGTCTCGGTATGGAGCGAAAGGTGGTTGTCGGACACTGGCAGGACAATGAGGCGCTCCAGGCGATCGGCAACTGGTCGCGAGCAGCAGTCGGGTCACTGGAGGCCCGTTCGCTGAGGGTGGCCCGTTTTGGTGACAACATGAGGGATGTAGCAGTCACTGAAGGTGACAAGGTGTCAGCACAGCTTTATCTTGATTTCGAGGTCCACGGTTACGGTGTAGGAGACCTTGCAGATGTCGTTGGCAGGGTGTCTGACATGCAGGTAAGTGCACTGTTAGAGCAGTATGGGGATGAATACTTTGCTCCGTCGAAGATACTGGCTTCTAAGGCTGTAAGGGAGGCAGCACGCATTGAGGCCGGCATGCGCACCTTTCTCGAAGAGGGAGGCTTCAGGGCCTTCACCACGAATTTCGAGGACCTGCACGGGCTGGTGCAATTACCTGGGATGGCTGTGCAGAGGCTCATGGCCGACGGTTACGGCTTCGGCGCCGAGGGCGACTGGAAGACGGCAGCACTGGTGCGTATCATGAAGGTGATGGCCGAGGGTCTGGAAGGAGGAACCTCCTTCATGGAAGACTACACCTATCATCTTGATCCTCACGATATGTCTGTTCTCGGTGCTCACATGCTGGAGGTTTGCCCTTCCATTGCCTCCGGCAAGCCTGCCCTTGAGGTCCATCCCCTGGGTATTGGGGGCAGGGATGACCCGGCGCGCCTGGTGTTCAAAGCACGCACCGGAAGAGCCATTGCGGCATCAATGATTGGGATGGGTGACCGCTTCCGGCTCATAGTCAATAACCTGGAGGTGGTTGAGTGTCCGCCGATGCCCCTGTTGCCCGTAGCCAGCGTACTGTGGAAACCGGAACCTGACCTCAGAACTGCCACCGCAGCATGGATATATGCCGGCGGAGCCCATCACACGGGCTTCAGCCAGTCCCTGACAGCAGAACATATGGCTGAATACGCTGCCATCACCGGAACGGAATTCATCCTGATAGATCAAAAATGCGATATTGAACTTTTAAGGAAGGAGCTAAGGTGGAACGATCTTTACTATCGCATGAAACCTGCATGAACAGTAGCTCGCAAAAGGACTGGAACATGAGATTTCATGCAAGATCGATCCGGCCAGGGCACAGATAATTTGTTTTACATATGATCTGAAAAGTATGAACAACATTTATTCAGGATATGACAGACA
>CALMRD010000018.1 GCA_937871625.1 uncultured Bacteroidales bacterium
AATCCCGAGCCTCTGCCGGAACACCTTGAAGATATATCGCGTGTGGTGAAGAAAGAGGGAGCCCATCTCGGCTTCGTGGTTGATCCGGATGTTGATCGCCTGGCAATTGTTTGCGAAGACGGGTCGATGTTCGGGGAGGAGTATACGCTGGTCTCCGTTGCCGATTATGTGCTGTCGCACAGGAAGGGACCCACGGTCTCGAACATGTCGTCGACAAGGGCGTTGAGAGATGTGACCGAAAGTCACGGATGCACCTACAGTTCGGCTCCTGTTGGTGAGGTAAACGTAGTGGCTGAGATGAAGCGCACAGGAGCTGTCATCGGTGGCGAAGGCAACGGCGGAGTGATATATCCTGCGCTGCACTATGGCAGGGACGCACTTGCCGGAGCAGCGCTCTTCCTGACACACCTGGCGCATGAGAAAACTTCATGCAGCGGCCTGCGGCGCCGGTACCCCGACTATTTTATTGCCAAGAAGAGGGTAGAACTGGCCGGTGATGCAGATATGGCGGAGCTGGGCAGGGTGCTGGCCGGGGAATACCCGGAGGCCTCTCTCGACACCCGTGACGGTATTAAGCTTGACCTTCCCTCCGGATGGGTGCAGATACGAAAATCGAACACTGAGCCTATAATCCGTGTTTATGCCGAGGAGAGAGACAGGGAAAGAGCAGAGAAGCTGGCAGCCAATGTGACAGCTATTGTTAAAAATATCTAAATTTTGCACCTGCAGAGGGAAGTTTTTAAATTTTTGAACGGTTTTTGCATCTAACCTATACCGTTACGTTAATGAAAGTTAATGTTTACTTAAAACAAACATTGAAGCATTAATTTGTAATAATTTCACGGCATTAATATTTAAAAGAGATATCCGCAGATGAAAAGGACTATTATCATTACCTCGATCATTGTCACAGTAGCAATTATTGCGATGATCGTTATCAGCAAACTGTCGAGCAAGGAAGACCCGGGCATCCTGTTTGCTGAGGTCCAGCAGGGTGACTTTGAGATCGTTGTCACAACAACAGGAGAGTTGCAGGCCGAGGTCTCAACTGACATAAAGGGCCCGGATGGGCTCGCCAGCAGAAACATGAGGTTTGGGGGCATAAAGATTCAGGATCTCATTCCTGAGGGCACCGAGGTTAAGGAAGGAGACTATGTTGCCACCCTCGACCGGTCGAGTGTTGACAACACCCTGAAGGATGAGCTTGACAGGCAGGAGTCACTTGAGACGGAGCTGCTAAAGAAACAGCTTGACACGACCATCACCCTTGGCAACCTTAGAGATGACCTTGTCAACCTGAAGTTCAACATGGAAGAGGCGGAGATCACCCTGGAGCAGTCGAAATATGAACCACCAACGACCATCAGGCAGGCGCAGATATCCCTTGACAAAGCGCAGAGAGCCTATGAGCAGTCGCTCAGCAACTACGCCCTGAAGGTCAAGCAGGCCAGGGCGGACATCAGGGACACGGAATTACAGCTGGCCAAGCAGCGCAGGAAGGTTGAAGAGATGGAGGATATCATCAAGAAATTTGTTATCAATGCCCCCTCTGACGGTATGGTTATCTACAAGCGTGAGTGGGGTGGAGCCAAGCGCAAGGTAGGCTCTGAGATCAGCCCATGGGATCCGGTGGTGGCCACCCTTCCGGACCTCTCTTCAATGATCTCAAAGACCTATGTCAATGAGATAGACGTCAGCAAGGTCAAGGTCGGCCAGGAGGTCAGGCTTTCTGTTGATGCGTTCCCCGAGAAATCATACACGGGTATTGTCACGAGTGTTGCCAACATCGGTGAGCAGCTTCCCAATACTGACGCCAAGGTGTTCGAGGTTATAATAAAGGTTGACGGTTCCGATCCCATCCTGAGGCCCTCAATGACCACAGGCAACCAGATCATCACAAAGACATTCACGGATGTCAAATACATACCCCTGGAGACAGTCTTTGCATCGGCCGACAGTGTGCCGATGGTATATACGAAGGACGGTACGCGCCAGGTTGTTGTCCTTGGAGAATCAAATGAGAATGATGTGATTGTGGAGCAGGGTGTGGACATCGGGGAGAAACTCTATCTCTCCATCCCGGAGGGAGCCGACAGGTTCAAGCTTATGGGCGAGGATCTTATCGCCACGGTGAAGGAGCGCAAGAGGCTGAGGGAGGAAGAGGACAAGCTGCAGCAGAATGGCAGGAAGAGAGAAGGGATGCCGGCCAATATGACCCCGGAGCAGATGCGGCAGTATATGCAGAGCCTTACGCCTGAGCAGCGGGAATCGATGCGTCAGATTAGAGGTGCCGGTGGCACCGGATCAGGACAGGGAAGAGCGGGAGCCGCAACATCGGACACCACCGTGCGGCAGCAGGTGGTCATCCGCAACCGGTAATCCAATTCCGGATCATAAGTCACAAAACGGAGGAGCAATATGTTTAAGAGATACGGCCACGATATACGCATAGCTGTTGAGTCTATCCTGTCCAACAAGCTGAAGTCCGTTCTTACCGCGCTGGGTATCATCTTTGGCGTGGCAGCGGTAATAAGCATGCTGGCAATAGGCAACGGAGCACAGCAGGAGATACTCGAGCAGATAAAGATGGTCGGGGTCAACAATATCCTCATCAGTCCCATAGTGCAGGAGAAGAGCGAGGAGAGCAACGAGGGGGAGAAGCAGCTCAACAAGTTTTCAAGAGGCCTTACCCTTCTTGATGTGGAAGCCATTCAGAGCGCAATCCCATCCGTCAGAAGGATCAGTCCCGAGATATCGTTCAACTCCACCATAGTGCTCAGCGGCATGAGATATTCAGCCAAGCTGGTGGGTGTTTCCAACGACTATTTTGAGCTCTATAACCTGCCCCTGGCACAGGGGATGTTCTTCAACGATTACCAGGAAGAATACGGGATACAGGTTTGTATTATTGGGGCGAACATCAGGGCCAAGTTTTTCAGCCAGGTTGATCCGATAGGACAGTACCTGAAGTTCGACAATGTATGGCTGAAGGTGATAGGGGTTCTTGAGAAGACCAATGTCTCACTGACAGGCTTTGAGGAGCAGGGTGTCAATGTCTACAATGACAACGTCTACATCCCGATTAAGACCATGCTCATGCGTTACCAGAACAGGGCACTGGTAAATACTAAGCTGGCCACCGAAGCCACCTCGATACAGATTTTCGGAGGCGGTCACAGGGCCAGGGTGGTAGTAAGCAGCTCCGATGCCTCATCCGCCGAAACCAACTACAACCAGCTTGACAAGATCGTTGTACAGGTATGGGAGACCGAGCAGCTGACACCCACTACCGAGGTGCTTAGCAGGATGATACTCAGGAGACATTCAGGGGTAAAGGACTTTGAGATCACGGTGCCGGAGCTGTTGCTCAAACAGCAGCAGAGGACAAAGGACATATTCAATATCGTACTCGGGGCCATAGCCAGTATATCGCTGATTGTAGGAGGTATAGGCATTATGAACATTATGTTTGCCTCGGTGATGGAGAGGATCAAGGAGATAGGAACACGAATGGCTATCGGAGCCAAGAAGATGGACATCGTTGTACAGTTCCTCTCCGAGGCTGTACTGATAAGTGTCACCGGTGGCTTCATCGGTGTCTTCCTGGGCATTATCCTGGCGGTGCTCATACAGGAGATAGCGGGTATTACAACCATCATCTCCTTCTTCTCGGTGGTGGTTGCCTTTGGAGTATCAGCGGCCGTGGGTGTGATCTTCGGCTATTCACCGGCCAAGAGGGCCTCGGAGCGAGACCCCATTGAATCACTTCGTTATGAATAAAACAGAGCTATGCAAAGAATAAGATTACTAACAATAGCTGTTATTATAGCTTCACTCTTCAGTACCAACCTGATGTCACAGGAGACCAGGCGCCTCACCCTTGACGAGGTTATCAGGCTGGCCGAAGAGCAGTCGCCCTATGCCCTCATCGCCAAGCACCGTTTTCGTGCCAGCTACTGGCAGTACCGCACCTTTGTTGCCGAGTACCGGCCTGCGCTTACACTGACAGGGCAGTTGCCCGACTACAGCACGGCCTACAGCCGGGTTTGGAATTCGGTGACCGAGCAGTACGACTATGCATCAACCAATATACTTCAGACCTCGGGCTCAATGGCCCTGGCGCAGAACATCGGGCTGACGGGAGGGTCGATTTCGCTGGTCTCGGATCTCACCTTTGAGCGTGATTTTGAGCGCAACGCAAACAAATACATCTCCGCCCCTCTGAACGTCAGGCTTACTCAGCCGCTCTTCAGGTACAATGAGCTCAAATGGCAGAAGAAGATCGAGCCTCTCAAGTACGAGGAGGCCCGTAAGACCTACCTCAGTGACGTTGAGAACGTTCACATGATGGCCGTGCAGTACTTCTTCAACCTGGCCCTTGCGCAGATCAACAGGGAGATTGCGGAGACCAATATGCAGAATGCCGATACCCTGTACCAGATCGCCCGGGGAAGATACAACCTGGGTACTATTGCCGAGGATGAGCTGCTGCAGATGGAGCTCTCATACCTCAATGCCGGTACCGCTATCAATGAGTCTGAGACCAACCTGCGTGACAGGGAGCTGAAGCTCCGGTCATTCCTTGGCTTTAACCAGTCGTTGCGTCTTGAGCTTATCATTCCCAGTGAGGTACCTGACCTGGAGGTCGAAGTCAGCGAGGTGCTGAAACTGGCCGAGAAGAACAATCCTGAACTGATAGCACTGGAAAGGCAACTGGTAGAAGCCCAGAGCTCGGTGGCACAGGCCAAGGCCGAGAAGGGTCTCAACGCCAACCTGACGGCATCATACGGACTGCGCGATCAGGACCCTCTTCTGAATCTGGCCTATGACCAGCCCAACCAGCAGCAGACAATCAGGGTGGGATTTACGCTGCCCATCCTCGACTGGGGCCTGGGGCGCGGAAGGTACAAGATGGCCCAGTCGAGCGAGGAGCTGACGCGCATGCAGGTGGAACAGTCGCGGATCGACTTTGAACAGAACCTCCTGCTTGACGTCCAGCAGTTCAATCTTCAGAGAAACCAGGTATTCATTGCTGCCAAGTCAGATACCGTGGCTGCAAAGATGTTCGAGGTGACCAAACAGCGGTTCCTGATCGGCAAGATAGATGTCCTGGAGCTGAACAATGCCGACACCAAGAAAGACCAGAACAGGCGCAGCTATATCCAGGCACTGAACAACTACTGGACCTACTACTTCAATCTGCGGGCACTGACACTCTATGACTTTGTCAGCCGCAAGCCGCTGGAGACCGATTACGAGAGGCTTGTGGAATAGCTGAAACAGCATTCCTCTAAACTGCCGGCAACCACCGGCAGTTTTGCTTGTTTAATGACGCTTTCAGAAAATAAAGTTATATATTTGCGCCTCGTAATAATTAAGCGATTCACACACAATCAACAATTTTAAAAGAGGATACAGATGCAGAACAAAGGATTAATTTCAGCTCTGGCTATTGCTCTGACCCTTGTTTGCATTTACCAGATCTCTTTCACTCTGGCATCTTATAAGGTCAAGAAGGAGGCAAGGGAATATGCGGCAGGTGATCTGACCAAGGAGTTGAGTTATATTGATTCCGTTGCCTCGTTGCCGAAGGAGCAGTGGGGTTTTCTGGGTAACACTTACAAGGAAGTTCAGACAAAAGAGCTCAATCTTGGTCTTGACCTCAAGGGCGGGATGAACGTGGTGCTTGAGATCTCGGTTGAGGATATTGTCAGGGCTCTCTCCAACTACAGCACTGACAAGACATTCAACGAAGCACTGGCGCAGGCCAGGCAGCGACGGGTGGCAGGCGCCAACGAGGACTTTATTACCCTTTTTATCAGTTCATTTGAGGAGCTTGACCCGAATGCAAGGCTTGCCGCCATTTTTGGTACCGTCGAACTCAGAGACCGCATTAACTTCAATTCGACCAATGAGGATGTACGTAAGGTATTGGAGACGGAGTCTAACTCAGCCATCGACAATGCATTCAACGTGCTCCGCAACAGGATTGACCGCTTCGGTGTTGTGCAGCCCAATATCTCTCATCTGCAGCCTCGCGGGCGCATCCTTGTGGAGCTTCCGGGTGTAAAGGATCCTCAGCGTGTGCGCGATCTGCTGCAGGGAACGGCCAACCTGGAGTTCTGGGAGACATACGAAAACTCAGAGGTGATAGGATATCTGATGCAGGCCAATGAGTTCCTCAGATCCATTCAGGTTAATGAGACTGTGGCATCAGTGACTGATACCGTCGCCGATGCTCAGCAGGATACCACTGCTGCAGAAGACAGGTCGCTCCTTGACATGGTCAGCAGTGACACCGCCGCAGCCGCGGAGGCATCATCCCTGGAAGAGTTTACACAACAGAACCCGCTCTTCGGGTTGCTTCGGCCCAACGTTTCACAGGACGGGCAGCCGGTGCCGGGAAGCCTCATTGGCTTTACAGCCGGGAAAGACACTGCCAGGGTGAACGACTATCTCTCGATGAACCAGATCAAGGCTATGTTCCCCAGGGAGCTGAAATTCTACTGGAGTCAGAATCCCTACAAATATGATGAGACCAATACCCTGTATGAACTGCATTCCGTCAAGGTAACGACGCGTGACGGACGTGCACCGCTTACCGGTGATGTAGTTACAGGTGCCAGACCCTCTACCGGAGTCACCGGTACGGACATCAAGGTCGACTTCTCCATGAATGCCGAAGGGGCAAAGATATGGCAGCGCATGACGCGTGATAACATTGGCAGATGCATAGCTGTTGTTCTTGACGACTATGTAAGGTCATACCCCAGGGTACAGAATGAGATCGCCGGCGGGAACACCGAGATCACCGGGGACTTCACCCTCGAGGAGGCTGAAGACCTCGCCAATATACTCAAGTCAGGGAAGATGCCTGCTCCGGCCCGTATCATTCAGGATACCGTTGTGGGCCCTTCGCTGGGTAAGGAGGCTATCAACAGCGGACTGAAATCGTTCATTATCGCCTTCATCATAGTTCTCTTCTACATGATCTTCTACTACAGCCGCTCTGCAGGAGTGGTGGCTGACATCGCCATGACGGTGAACCTCTTCTTCATGATGGGAGTGCTTGTCTCACTCAATGCTGTACTGACGCTGCCCGGTATCGCCGGTATCGTGCTGACCATAGGTATGTCTGTTGATGCAAACGTGCTTATCTTTGAGAGGATCAAGGAGGAGCTCAGGGCTGGCAAGGGCGTGAAACAGGCCATCGCCGACGGTTACAAGGGAGCCTCCTCGGCCATCATCGACAGTAACGTCACCACCCTGGTAACAGGTGTGATACTCTACTACTTCGGGACAGGTCCTATCAAGGGGTTTGCCTCAACACTGGTCATCGGTATCATCACCTCTCTCTTCTCGGCAGTTCTTATCTCGCGACTCATCTACGAGTTCATGCTGAAGAAAAACGCAACCCTGAAATTCTCTGCTCCCTATACGCAGAACTTCATGACCAACATGAAGATCGACTTCATGGGACTGAGAAAGTACGGGTACATATTCTCAATAGCGCTGACAATACTCAGCATTGTTACACTCTCAACCAAAGGCCTTAGCAAGGGAATTGACTTCACCGGCGGACGTACTTACGTCGTCAGGTTCGAGCAGCCTGTCAACACTGTGGAGATCGCAAACCTCCTCTCTGACGAACTCGGGAGCGATCCTGTCGTTGTTACCTTCGGATCGGAGAACCAGGTCAAGATAAGCACCAAGTACAAAGTTGAGGATCCGACTGCCACCGCCGAAGTGAACGGTCTGATCTACAACGGACTGAAGGAGCTTGTCCCGGGAGTTGACCAGGATACCTTCATAAATGAATACATCGTCAGTTCAGAAACGGTAGGACCGACCATAGCCAAGGATCAGGCCTCCAAGGCCGTATGGGCTATAGGACTTGCCCTGCTGGGGATGTTCGTCTATATATTTGCCAGGTTCCGAAAATGGCAGTACGGTGTCGGTTCAGTGGTAGCACTGGCACACGACGTGATAATAGTACTGGGTCTCTATTCGATACTGCAGGGGCTGATGCCCTTCTCAATGGATATCGATCAGGCATTCATCGCTGCCATCCTGACGGTGGTGGGTTATTCACTCAACGATACCGTGGTCATCTTTGACAGGATAAGGGAGTATCTGCCCATCTACAGGAAGAGATCGACAAAAGAGGTATATAACCTGGCACTCAACAGCACGCTGGCCAGGACCCTCAACACAGGTATGGCCACCATATTCGTGCTGATCGTGATCTTCATATTCGGAGGGGAGGTGATCAGAGGATTTATCTTTGCCCTGCTCTTTGGAATTGTCTTCGGGACCTATTCCTCGCTGTTCGTCTCCACACCGGTACTCTACGAGACAACACGACACAAGGGTGAGGATAAGGAGGCCCAGCCTGCTGACGGACAGAAGAAAAAGATAGCCGGTTAGCATCAATAGAAACCAGGAAGAAAAACCTGCCGGTTACAGCATCAGACACGAGGCTGCCCCATGAAGGCAGCCTCGGTCTGTTTATGTGCCCGGCTGGTGCGATAACGGCAGGGTGAGAGTCCCGAACGCGCCCGGACATTGAAGGGCGGCACTCCTATTTGAGGTTTGACGCCATCCTGCCTCTTCACACACCGGAGGGAGTCCTGTCAGGGTTGCAACGCCAACCTTCCGCTTTATACCCCGGCGGCTGCCCTGATTTATATTTACCTGTGAAAATTCAACTGTTTTTGTGTAAGTTTGCCGGACGAACGTCAGGTTGCGGATGGGAATGCTACTCTTCATAAGCGGGCAGGAGATAATCATCATCATGATTGTGATCCTCGTGCTATTTGGTGCCGACAAGCTTCCGGAGATAGTGAGGACCATGGGCAGGGGCGTGCGTGAGGTGAGGAAGGCCACTGACGACATCAAGCGAGAGTTTGAGGAGAGCACTGAAGATATACGGAAAGATTTCAGTGATATGGCAGACTCGGTTCAGAAGGACTTTGCCGAGGTGAAGGAGAGCGTTCAGAAGGATATTGATGAGGTCAGCGAGGATGTCCGACATGAGATTGACGATGTAGCAAAACCGATTGCCGATGATATAAACGAGACTGCGAAGGATCTCAGCAATGAGATGAATGAGACAGCCGGAGAGATAAACAGGGAGATAAGCAAGAGCGGCAGGAAGGCAAGGGAGACGGGTGTTATTGCCGGGAACAGGAAAAAGCAGAGTGCTTTCGAAGGCAAAGAGGAAAATGGCAAAAAATGATAAAGGTATCCGGAATACTTAAATCCTACGGTGATCTGAAGGTGCTGAAGGGAATTGACCTGGAGGTCAGGGAGAAGGAGGTGGTGGCTATCGTCGGCTCCAGCGGCGCAGGCAAGACCACCCTGCTGCAGATCATCGGCACCCTTGACAGGCCCGATGCGGGAACGATACTCTACAACGGGCAGGATGTGGGGACACTATCGCAGAGGAGCCTCTCAGCCTTCAGGAACCGCAACATAGGGTTTGTCTTCCAGTTTCACCAGTTGCTGCCGGAGTTCACCGCCCTGGAGAATGTAGGCATCCCGGCACTGATAGCCGGCAAGTCGCGTGCCGAGGCGGCAGAGAGGGCGTCGGAGCTGCTCTCGTTCCTGGGACTGGGCGACAGGCTTGACCACAAACCCTCGCAGCTCAGCGGCGGAGAGCAGCAGCGCGTGGCCGTGGCAAGGGCTATAGTCAACTCACCTTCCCTTATCCTGGCCGACGAGCCGTCGGGCAACCTCGACACCGAGAACAAGAAGGAGCTTCACAACCTCTTCTTCAGGCTCCGCGACACCTTCGGACACACATTCATCATCGTGACCCACGATCCTCAGCTGGCATCCATGTCAGACCGGACCATCAGGATAAAGGACGGACTGATCACAGCGTGAGTTATCCGGTCAACAGATTAATTGAATAAACAAAGTCTTGGTTTTTTAGTTATTATTGCAGGGATTTTTAATTTGAAATGATAAAGCGAAAAGCAGTAACTTCTTTCTTAATTCTGGCCGGAATATTATTCCTGGCACATGCTGTGGTACCGCATCATCATCACGGAAACCTGGTCTGCTTTGCCAACTCGCACTGTGATTATCATGGTTCTGAGAAGGGCCATGACAGCTGCCCTGATAGCCACCATCATGACGGTGAAGACTGTTCAGATCATTGCATTTTAAAGGATCCTGTGGTTCTGAGTTCAACCCAGCTCACTGCAGGTCTGAAATTATTAGACAAAAAGTGCACCCCATCCGGAGACGACAACCTTAGGAACAGCCTGCCTGCAGACGAGGCAAAAGTTCTTCCTCCCGGATTGTCATATTCATTATCAGGACCTCCCGTTTACTTTTTATATTCTTGCCTTTCATCTTCATCCATTGGCCTGCGAGCCCCTCCCGCTGTTTAAGAATTTGTGTGATATTGCCGCACTACCAGGATATCAGTTTCCTGTGGCATTAAACCATTTTTTTTCAAATCTTAAACAGATATTATCATGTACTTCAGACTTTTCCCGGCCTTATTGATTTCACTTCTTTTGTCAGCCTGCAGCAACAACCGGCATCAGGATCATGAGAATGAATCCGAAGAGCCTAAGGTAAACTATACAGCCTACAGTGACAGCTTCGAAATTTTTGCCGAGGCAGATCCGTTCGTAACAGGTGTCCCGTCAAACGTGCTGTCACACTTTAGCATACTGCCTGACTTCAAACCCCTTGAATCCGGAACGGTTACATTAAAACTGAACGTCAGCGGGCAGACAATTGAACAAACGCTTGAGAAACCAGACCGTAAAGGAATTTACAGTTTTGATGTGACTCCGGCCGGAACAGGTGAAGGGACCCTGGAATTCATTGTCAGGAGCGAAGCAGGTGAAGACAGGATCATCGTGCCGGACGTAACTGTTTATCCTGATGCCGTAGCTGCAGAGAAAGATATTGAAAGCCGTCCCTCCTCCACAACCAACACATCGGTATTCACCAAGGAGCAATCGTGGAAGATTGATTTCTCAACCGGTTATCCTCTCCGGCAGCCTTTTGGCCAGATGATTAAGACCACGGCACTGGTTCAGCCTGCAAAAGGTGATGAGGTTGTGGTAACAGCAAAAACAGGAGGTGTCGTCTCCTTCACCGGAAACCAACTCCTGGAGGGAGCTGTTGTTTCATCGGGTCAATCACTGCTTCAGGTCAAAGGGAGCGGTTTCGCGGAAGAGAACTCCGCCGTAAGGTTTGCAGAGGCACAGAACAATTATGAACAGGCAAAGGCTGACTTTGAAAGGGCAACCCTGCTCTCTGCAGATAAGATAGTATCTGACAAACAATTGCTGGAGGCAAAGACGCGGTATGAGAATTCAAAGTCTGTTTACGAAAACCTGCAACAGAGTTTCAGTCGCTCCGGCCAGACAGTCACCAGCCCCATGACAGGTTTTGTGAGACAGTTGCTTGTCGAGAACGGACAATACGTTGAAGCCGGACAACCCCTGATGGTGATTTCGCAGAGCGGCAAATTGCTCCTGCGGGCAGAAGTGCAACAGAGATATACGCAGGTACTGAACTCAATATCGACGGCAACCGTCAGGTGTGCGAATGATAATATAACCTATACTCTTGAAGAACTTGGAGGAAAGGTTCTCTCCATCGGGAAGGCTTCCAATGCAGATAGTTACCTTATACCTGTCAACATACAGGTCAATAACCCGGGCAATCTTGTCCCGGGCAGTTTCGTGGAGCTGTGGCTCAAGACGGTTACGGATATTGAGGCACTTACAATACCGGTATCATCAATAATTGAAGAGCAGGGAAGCTTTTTCGTGTTTGTGCAGGTTACCCCTGAGCGGTTTGAGAAGAGGCTGATACAAACCGGCGAGACGGACGGTATCCTGACAGAGGTCACAGGCGGCCTGAAGGATTCTGAACGTATAGTGACAAAGGGTGCTATGCTTATCAAGCTTGCCCAGGCAACAGGAGCACTGGATGCACATTCAGGCCACGTACACTAAACAGCCGTCAGACCATGATAAACAATATTATTAAGTTCTCACTGAACAACAAGTATCTCATTATACTTCTTTCAGTGGCCCTGGTGGTTTTCGGAGTGAGAACCGCCCTTAACATGGATATCGATGTTTTCCCTGATCTGACGGCCCCGACTGTGGTTGTCATGACTGACGCTCACGGGATGGCCTCGGAGGAGGTGGAGCGACTGGTTACATTCCCGATAGAGACATCTGTCAACGGCGCCACCGGCGTACGAAGGGTAAGGTCAGCTTCATCTCAGGGTTATTCGTTCGTATGGGTTGAGTTCGACTGGGGCACTGATATTTTCAGGGCCCGGCAGATAGTGAGCGAAAAGCTTATCACAGTCTCTTCACAGATGCCGCTGGGAGTCGGCCAGCCTGTGCTTGCACCTCAGTCGAGCGTGATGGGGGAAATATTCTTTATCGGCCTTCAGGCCGACAGCACCAGCCTGATGGACCTGAGGACCATAGCCGAATGGAACATCAAGCCGCTTTTGCTGGCAACGGGAGGAGTCTCGCAGGTGACAATCATCGGGGGCGACTACAGGCAATACCAGGTGCTCGCAAACCCGGCAAGAATGAACCGGTACATGGTTTCGTTGGATGAGCTTGCAGATGTTTGCAGGGGTG
>CALMRD010000019.1 GCA_937871625.1 uncultured Bacteroidales bacterium
CGAGATGCACCCTGATACCGGGATCAGCAAAACAATAGAAGAAATCTGGAATAAAATTACGGCTAATGGAAAAGAATAAGTTGTTTGAAAAGATACCCATGACGGGTGTGAAGAATATAATTGTAGTTGCCTCAGGCAAAGGCGGCGTTGGCAAATCAACAGTGGCTGCCAACCTGGCCATTGCGCTTGCTCGAAACGGCCTGAATACGGCGCTGGTTGATGCCGATATTTTCGGACCCTCAATACCCACCATGTTCGGTCTGGAGGATGCCCGGCCGGAAGTGAGGACCGAAGGCAACAAAGAGATGATCTTCCCGGTTGAGAAGTTCGGAATAAAGATCATCTCCATCGGGTTCTTCATCGACCGGAGCCAGTCGCTTATCTGGCGCGGTCCGATGGCTGCAAATGCAGTAAAGCAGCTCTTTGAGGACACCCAGTGGGGAGAGATTGATTATATGATAATCGACTTCCCTCCGGGGACCAGTGACATACAGCTGACTACAGTCCAGAAGCTGAATCTTGCCGGAGCCATCATTGTGACAACTCCCCAGGAGATAGCCTTGAATGACGCACGCAAGGCCTCCTCCATGTTCATGAATCCCGACCTGAAGGTACCCATCCTGGGGGTTGTGGAGAATATGTCATGGTTCACCCCCGCGGCTCACCCCGAGGAACAATATTATCTCTTTGGCAGGGGCGGCGGCGCGAAGCTGGCAAAGGAGTTTGACACGAACCTGCTGTGCCGGATTCCTCTTGTACTGGAGGTTGGCGAGGCTGCCGAAGCGGGCCTCAATGTCTTCCAGCAGACGAACAAGGCAGCGGTGGAGGCCTTTGAAACCCTTGCCGGTCAGATCATTGAGGCAACGGAAAAATTGAATTCCAATCTTTAAACTTTATTAAGAATGAAAAATACAGATGTTTTGGTTATCGGTGGCAGCGCTGCCGGAATGGTAGTTTCTCTTACAGGTAAGTCGGCTTATCCCGACAAGAAGTTCACAATGATTAAGAAGCAGAAGGATGTGATGGTGCCGTGCGGCATTCCCTATATCTTCGGGACTCTTGAGAGTTCGCAACAGAATATCATGCCTGTGGACACTATGATGGAGAAGAGCGGGGTCGAGTCTGTCATTGGTGAGGTGGTGTCAATAGATACTGAGGGCAAGAGCGTTAAACTGGCCGACGGTGATACGATTAACTATAAAAAGCTTGTCATGGCCACGGGATCTGTTCCGGTAATGCCTGGATGGCTCAAGGGAGGCGATAAAGCCAATGTATTCACGATCCCCAAGGATAAGATATACCTGGATGAGATGAAATCCCGGCTTGATGGCTGCAGAAGAGTTGCAGTCATCGGGGCAGGATTCATCGGAGTGGAGTTTTCTGACGAACTGGCCAAGACCGGACATGAGGTGGTGCTGATTGAAAAGCTGCCTCACATTCTTGCCCTGGCTTTTGATGTTGAACTCTCTGACAGGATTGTCCAGATCCTCAATGAGAGAGGTGTCAACATCAGGACAGGTGCAGGAGTTACCGAGATTACAGGGAGAGACAGGGTGGAAGGTGTTAAACTTGATAACGGTGAAATATTGGATGTTGATGCCGTGATATTGTCAATGGGGTATAAACCCAACAGTAAGCTGGCGGGAGAGTCGGGTATTTACGTTGATGAGAGTGGTTTTATTGCCGTTGATGAATATATGCGTACCCATGTGTCAGATGTTTTCGCTGTAGGCGACTGCGCCCAGAAACGTGATTTTGTCACACGCCGCCGTGTTCCTACAATGCTGGCATCAACTGCCTGTGCTGAAGCACGTATTGCCGGCATGAACCTGTTCCAGCTTGAGACCGTTAAGACCTTCTCTGGCACCATAGCAATCTATGCAACAGCAGTAGGTAAGACGGGATTCGGTACCGCGGGACTGACGGAAGCAGCAGCCAGAGCCGAAAATATTGATGTTTTGACCGGTATGTTTGAAGGAGTTGACCGTCATCCGGGTACGCTGCCCAAGACCCAGAAGCAGGTTGTAAAACTTATTGCAGCACGTAATTCAGGTGTGATCATCGGGGGTGAGGTAATCGGTGGCCTAAGCGCCGGCGAGCTCACAAATGTCATAGGAATGATAATACAGAACAGGATGACTGTTAACTCACTCCTTATCAGCCAGATAGGGACTCATCCGATGCTTACATCCTCACCTGCAGCCTATCCGCTCATCAAGGCGGCAGAGATCATTGACAGGAAGATGAGGACCAGGTAAAGTCCACAGTCTGCAGTCTTCAGTCACCAGTCGTAAATCATTGATTATCAGCTAACGGCTTTTAGCCACCGAAGCCTTGGCGTAGGTGGCCGACTGCCGACTGGCACTGCCG
>CALMRD010000020.1 GCA_937871625.1 uncultured Bacteroidales bacterium
CTCAAATCTTGCAACATTTTATTACATTGCTTCCAAAATAACCAAACACAATTCCCATGAAGGCACGGATCATTTACACATTCATGATCATGCTGTCAATATTATTGGCAGGATGCAATTCCGAGGAGAAAAAACTGACAGAAGAGATGAAAGCTAACCTTGCAAAGTTCAAAGAGGTAACCCTGACCACCGACCTCGGCTGGCTCACCAGCCAGGAGAGGGAGATAATCGGCATACTTACCGATGTTGCCGCCATAATGGATGACATCTACTGGAAGGAGGCCTACGGCGACAGGGATGAACTCTTTGTACAGATCGAAAATGAATATGCAAAGGAATATGTTAAGATACACTACGGTCCCTGGGACAGGCTGAACGGCAATGCACCGTTTCTTCCCGGGTTCGGTGAGAAGCCTGCCGGGGCTCAGTTTTATCCGGAAGATATGACAGTTGAGGAGTTTGAAGCGTGGGATGACCCCGCCAAAGCAAGCCTCTACACCATCATCAGGCGTGATCCGGAGGGTAAGCTCATGGCCGTTCCCTATTCCGAAGCGTTCCAGGAGGAGCACTCCAGGGCTGCCACGCTGCTGAACAGGGCTGCAGGGCTGGCGGAAGATGAGGGGCTGAAGAAGTATCTTACCATGAGGGCTGATGCTCTTCTCACCAATGAATACCAGCCCAGTGATTTTGCCTGGATGGAGATGAAGAACTCGAACATCGACTTTGTTGTGGGGCCCATAGAGAATTATGAAGATGCACTCTACGGATACAAGGCTGCTCATGAGGCATTTGTCCTTGTCAAGGATCCTGAATGGAGTGCCCGCCTGGCGAAGTACAATGCCATGCTCCCCGACCTGCAGGCCGGCCTCCCGGTTGCAGCAGAGTACAAGGCTGAGAAGCCGGGCACCGATGCCGACATGAATGTATACGATGCCATCTATTATGCGGGCGACTGCAATGCCGGCAGCAAGACCATTGCCATCAACCTGCCTAATGACCCGGAGATACACCTTGCCGTCGGCAGCCGCAAGCTGCAGCTAAAGAACTCGATGAAGGCCAAGTTTGACAACATACTGATGCCTATCGCTGAGAGGCTGATAGACGAGAGCCAGCGTCAGCACATTACCTTCGATGCCTTCTTTGAGAACACCACCTTCCATGAGGTATCACACGGCATGGGCGTCAAGAACACCATCAACGGCAACGGACCTGTCAGGGAGGCACTGAAGGAGCAGTACGCTGCCCTCGAGGAGGCCAAGGCCGACATCATGGGGCTCTACCTTGTCACAAAGCTCTACGAAATGGGCGAGATCACCAGCGGCGAGGTGATGAACAACTATGTCACCTTCTTTGCCGGCATCTTCCGCTCCAGCCGCTTTGGCGCCTCGAGTGCACACGGCAAGGCCAACATGCTCAGCATGAAGTATTTTGCCGATAACGGAGCATTCATGTTGCAGGAGAACGGATACTACAAGGTCAATCTCGACGAGATGAAGGCCGCAGTGGTGTCACTGGTCGAAAAGATACTCACCGTTCAGGGTGACGGCGACTATGATACTGCCAGGGCGTGGATCGAGGGTGACGGCGTTATGACCGAAGACCTTCGTGCTGCTCTTGACAGGGTCAATGCCGCCGGGATACCCGTAGACATCGTCTTCAAACAGGGCAAAGAGGTACTGGGCCTGCAGTGATTACTTCATAAGCTTCGGAAAATCGTTGCTTATCATTGCGTCTATCCTCGTACCAAAATCCCTTACCTGCAGGGCATAGTTCTCCAGTGCCCTGATCTGCAGATCGGTGGGCTTTCCCGGATATCCTCCCACGGCTCCGTAGATCTCCGCGATGTTCTCTCTCAGCCTCACCTGGCCTGTGATGCCTCCCTCACCTGACTGTGTGGCAGAGATCTTCTCATGCATATCGTCGCATGCAGCGAGCAGGCTGCGGACCTTCTTCAGGGTAGCCCCCTTGGCTGTTGCCTCCCTGCCGCTCAGTGAATCCCTGGCATCAAGGATTTTCTGGTCAACGGCGGCAAGCTCTTCAAGCAGATCATATGCCTTCATGAGGGTTTCACGCTGCAGCTTCCTGTCTGCCCCGGAGTGTTTCCAGGCAGGGCTGTCATTCAGGATCAGGTCGGTGGTATACGTCTCATTTCCCTTCACCAGTTTGACGGTGTATTTTCCGGCAGGGTAATCAGGGCCGAACGCCGCTTCCCCAAGTATATTTGGTGATTTTGGCACCTTTGGTGGGTCCATTGAGGTGGCCACGCGCACTATGTTGATCCCTTTGCGGTTTCCGGCAGGCAGTTTCTTCAGGAAATTGCCCTCAGCGTCATACAGTTCGATGTACATCTCACCGAAGACATGCCTCTTCCTGAGGTAATAGCATATCGTGGCCGATGATGAGGGGTTTGTTCCCACAAATTCGGCATCACCCGGGAAATCCTGTGTGCCGATGCCTGACGGGAAGTAATATGGGCGCACGGGCAGGAATGCGAAATCCTGCTCCGCGACAGTAGGGGTGAAATTTCTCAGAGGGGTGAGATCGTCAATGATGATGATGCCTCTGCCGTGGGTTGCCAGTACCAGGTCATGCTCCCTGGTCTGGAATGCGATATCATAGATGCCCGTCTGCGGTATCTTGTTCTTCATCCTCACCCATGTCTTGCCCGTGTCATTGCTGACGTAGAGACCCATCTCGGTCCCGAGAAAGAGAAGATCAGGGTTCTCCGGATCCTGCCTGATGACGTGACAGTAACTTTTAATATCGTCGGTGGCAAGTGCTGTCCACGTTTTGCCGAGATCGCCGGTATGATATACATAGGGCTTCATATCTCCGTTCCGGTGGGCATCGACTGTGACCCATGCCCCGTTCTTATCAAAGTTGTCAGCATCAATATAAGAGATGAAGGCGAGAGGCGGCAGTCCCGGAACTGCATCGTTGAGTTTTGTCCAGCTCCGGCCTCCGTCAGTGGTAACATGAATATTGCCGTCGTCGGTTCCCACCCAGATGATATTTTCGTCGGCAGGTGATTCGGAAATGGTAAAGATGGTGGTATTGTTTTCCGCCGTGCTGTTGTCGATGGTCAGGCCTCCCGACTTCTCCTGCTGCTGGCGTTCCGGGTCATTGGTGGTAAGATCGGGGGAAATCCTTTCGAAGGAGTCTCCCTTGTCCTTCGAACGGAACAGGTACTGAGCCCCAACATATAGCCAACCGGATTTTTTCCCGAATACTGTGGGTGTGTTCCAGTTGAACCTTAGATTTTCAGTTCCTACTGCAGGAAAGGGTTTGATATATTTGCTCTCTCCGGTTTTGATGTTGATCCGGTTTATCCTTCCGCCCTGGTACTGTGAGTAGATGATATCAGGGTCTGTCTTATCGTTCCAGGTGTAAAAGCCATCGCCGTAACCGACATTCTTCCAGTCGGCATTCGTTATTCCTCCCGGTTTTTTTGAGGGCCCCATCCATGATCCGTTGTCCTGCAATCCGCCATAGACATTGTAAGGCGACCTGTCGTCAACACTTACATGGTAGAACTGTGACAGGGGAAGACTCGGCACAAACCTCCAGCTGTTGCCCCGGTCTTCGGAGATGTAGACCCCGCCGTCTGTGCCCATGTACATGAAGCTGTTGTCTGAAGGGCTGATCCAGAGCGCATGGGTGTCACTGTGATAGCTGCCCCCGGTTACAGAAGGACTCTGGAATACCCTGCCACCGTCGGTGCTTACCCACAGCATGGTTCCCGGTTTATAGATCCGGTCAGCGTCTGACGGGTCGGCAACGAGGAGGCTGTAATAGAACGGCCTGTCGCTCATCATGTACTGGTTGCTCATCTTCTCCCATGATGATCCATGGTCGGATGAACGGTACAGGGCCGATTCCCTGGCTTCGACAACAGCGTACAGGTGATGAGGCTTCACCGGAGAGACGGCAAGCGCTATCCGGCCCAGTGTTCCTTCCGGCAGGCCGTTGTGAATTTTGTCCCACGTGGCACCGCCGTCAGTTGACCTGTAAATCCCGCTGCCGGGTCCGCCTGACCTGAAAGTATGTGCCTGGCGCCGGAAGTCCCACATTGCAGCATAGACAGTCAAAGGATCACCCGGGTCCATGACCATGTCCGAGCATCCGGTTGAGGGGTTGACATAGAGCATCCTGGTCCATGTTTTTCCACCGTCGGTGGTTTTGTAAACGCCTCTCTCTTCGCTGTCACCCCACAGTGCTCCGGTTACTGCAGCCCATACAATGTCAGGATCAGCGGGGTCTATCAGGATGCGTCCGATGCGTTCGCTCCCTGGCAATCCCATTTGTTCCCACTTCTCACCCCCGTTGGTGGTTTTATAGATTCCTGTGCCGACGGATACGCTGTTGCGTGTCCATACTTCGCCGGTACCCACCCAGACGGTATCGGGGTGTTGCTGGTCGATGGTGATTGTGCCGACAGACTGGGGATGATCATCAAAGACAGGTTTGAAGGAGGTTCCCTTGTTGATCGATTTCCAGACACCTCCGTTTGCGGCTCCGATCCATACAGTGTTCGGATCACTGTTGACGGCATCGATGCATGTGATACGCCCGCTCATCCTTGCAGGTCCGATATGCCTGCCAGTAATATCCCCGAGAGTGGCTTCGCTGACCTGGCCATCAAGGTTTGAAGCGGCGGCCAGGACAAAGATGCTTATCAGAATAGGCCTTATGTTCATGATATCAGTTTCTGTTGGTTTTTTTCAGGAGGTTATCATTGAGTAACCGGTTTTTCAAAAAGAACATCGTCAAGCTCTGCGTTGAACTCAACCTTGTCGACAACAAGTGTCATTATTACCTGACCCTGCATTTTCGTTTCGATCTTTCCGGGAACGGCCATGCCGTCAACCATCGAATAGTTACTCTGATAGGTATCTGTTTCCGTCTCATTGCCCATGATCATAATTTTATTGTTGGTGCGGAGAATGATGTACGAGTCGGCATCGATATAGTAGGTAAAGGTGTCCCCCGATCCGGTCACCAGCTTAACGACAAAGCACTGGGTACCTTCCATATCTTCTGATCCTTCAAGAGTAACCGTATAGCCTTTTGTTGCATAGTCCCACAGCATGCCGTCCATATCTGCAGTATAGTTCATTGACCTGACTTCATCGGCAGACATAGGCTGGGGCTCTGTGACACCGGCAAACGGATTCACAGACCAACCCTCGTCACCGTTGAAGGTCTGGATCAGGGTGAGATCCTGAAAAGTGGCTTCAACGCGTACTTTCTTCGGACGTTTGATCATCTGGACAAATGGGATTTCAATACCGCTCTGGAGCATTTTTCCCGTCATCCTGGCTGAATTTACCTTCAGCTGATTTTCCTGCCCAATAGCTGCAAAGTGTTCATCAAGAACCTCATCGAGCGATTGGCACATGAGGGAGCTTCCCGTTGCCAGCAGCAGAACGGTCAGTAGTGCAGTTAACTTTTTCATGTCATTCAGATTAATTGATTTGAGAATAGCAAGTTATTATTTTTCGGCAGAGATATCATTATCCGGGCGAACAAACATTCAAGGATCTCATCTGTTTTGAAGCAGTTTTTTGGAGAGGGAGAGAAAAAAAGATGTATTAATCGCTATTATTTGCGAAATTGCCGGAAATGGTACCGGAGTAATGCAATCAATCAGGGCAGACAATTATGAAACAGATATGATTGACTACAATCACAAACGCAATGAGAACATAATTTACAACCGGGCGAAGCCTCGGCTCAGGCAATCCTGTGCGGTTCTCCCGATAAACCGCGACAGGCTATCATACCTCTGAAAACAAAATCATATTATGATGAAAAGGATCTTTCTTGCATTTAGTCTCTTAACTATCTTCGTTATGACCGAAGCCCAGTCTTTCAACACATTTCCCGTGACCACACAGAAGCCGCCGTTGCATGGCAGGCACTGGATGGCTGTCACGGGCAAGCCCCTGGCCGCCACCGCCGGGGCCATGATCTTTGACCGCGGCGGCAACGCCGTTGATGCGGCATGCGCCATGCTTGCCGCCACCTGCACCATGTGGGACGTGCTCAGCTGGGGCGGTGAGACGCAGGCGCTCATCTACAATCCCAATACCGGCAAGGTCGTTGCCATCAATGCACTGGGAGTGGCACCCACGGGGGCCACTGCGGAGTTCTTCCGCAACAGGGATATGAAGTACCCGCCCGAGTACGGTCCGCTGGCGGCGGTGACGCCCGGCACACCCGGGGGGCTGATGACCATGCTTGCCGAGTATGGCACCATGAGCCTGAAGGAGGTGCTGGCCCCGGCGATGCAGATGGCAGAAGGATACCCTATAGAGGCACAGACAGCCAACTCCATTGAAAGGAACAAGCGCCGTATCAAAGAGTGGCCCTACTCTGCAAAGGTGTTCCTGCCTCATGCCGGCGAAGAGCGCGAGGCCCCCTCGGCAGGAGAGATATTCGTGCAGCAGGATCTGCTTGCCACACTCACCAGGCTGGTGGAGGCCGAGCAGCAGGCCTTGAAAAAGAGAAAATCGAGAAAGGAGGCTATCTACGCTGCCTATGAGCGCTTTTACAGGGGCGACATAGGTGCTGAGTTCGCCAGGGGATGTCAGGAGCAGGGCGGACTGATCACTGCAGAGGATCTGGCGAAGTGGGAGGTGAAGATCGAAGAGCCGCTGATGACCACCTACAGGGGTATTGAGGTCTATAAGCTGCAGCAGTGGACACAGGGACCTGTGATGCTGCAGACGCTCAACATACTGGAGAACTTCGACCTGCAGGAGATGGGATACAACTCCGTCAGGTATATCCACACCCTCTACCAGGCGATGAACCTGGCCTATGCTGACCGGGATTTCTACTATGGTGATCCGGCCTATCCGCCTGAGGAGCCTATGCAGGGGCTTCTGTCGAAGGAGTATGCCCGGGAGCGGAGCAAGCTGATAAACCACGACCGCAATGACACCGGCGTCACCCCCGGCGACCCGTATCCCTATGAAGGTAAGGTCAATCCTTTTGCCACGCTCCTGAACGCATGGCAGGCATCAGCACGTAATATCTATCCCTCTGATGATCCGCAGGAGTATGAGCGGTTTCTGGGCTCATTCCAGTCGGGCACCACCTCCATCGAGGCAGCCGACAGGGAGGGATGGGTGGTCTCCGTCACCCCCAGCGGCGGCTGGATACCTGCATGCATAGCCGGCAACACAGGTATCGGCATGAGCCAGCGGATGCAGAGCTTCGTGGTGGATGAAAAGGAGAACCCCTATAACGTTGTGGAGCCCGGCAAGAGGCCGAGGGTGACGCTTACACCCTCACTGGCGATGAAGGATGGCAAACCGTGGCTTGCCTTTGCGAAGCAGGGCGGCGACGAGCAGGATCAGCTGCTGCTGCAGTTCTTCCTCAATTTCTCCGAGTTCGGGATGACGGTGCAGGAGGCATGCGAGGCGCCGTCGTTCAAGACGCTGCAGATGTATTCGAGCTTCGGGGATCATCAGAAGGCAGCAGGGGGACTGGTACTGAACAACAGCACACCGCCGTGGATTCGGAAGGAGCTGGCATCAATGGGTTACCGGCTTTCATTCCAGGAGCGCACCTCGGGGCCGATCAACGCCATTGCCTTTGACTTTCTCCACGGCACCTTCTGGGGCGGGTCAAGCAACTACGGGGAGGATTACGGTATAGGCTGGTAATTCCAGTCCACAGTCCACAGTCCACAGTCTTCAGCCACGACTGCTGACTGCTGACTGCCGACTGCCGACTGCCGACTGAAGAGTGGTCCGTGCTTATTCCAACTTGATTATTATCTTTGTGCCTTCATAAGTACTTACCGATGGCCGAGAACAAAAAACGGAGAGGAAAGTGGCGCGACAGGTTCCGTTTTGCCATTTTCAATGACACAACCTATGAGGAGGTCTGGCGTCTGCGCATGACCAAGTCAAATGCTCTTCTGGCTGCCGCCATGCTGTTTCTGCTTATCATCGGCATCAACACCTCGCTGATAGCCTTCACCAACCTGCGTGAGTTCATCCCCGGTTATCCCGATGTGACTCTGCGACGCAACATCATCATGAATGCCATACTGCTTGACTCACTTGAGCGTGAGCTTGAGATACGTGACAAGTATTTCTATGACCTCAACGCTGTCATCTCCGGCAGGCAGCCTATAGAACATATTACGGTGCGTGACACCAGCCGCGACTACAGCAACATAGTCTTCAGACGGTCGGTTGAAGACTCGATCTTCAGGGCCCGCATCGAGCAGGAGGAGCAGTACACTCTCGCTGCCAGTACTGCTGGGCCTGAGCGGGGCACCAGCCTGGCCAGCATCCACTTCTTTCCGCCGGTGAAGGGCATCGTCTCCAGTAACTTTGACATGCGTACGAGGCACTATGCCACTGATATTGTGACCCAGCCCAAGGCTGTGGTATCCTCGACTCTCGACGGTACGGTGATAATGACGGGCTGGACCATGGAGACGGGCTTTGTGATGATGATACAGCACAGCAACAACATAATCTCGGTCTATAAACACAACGCCAGGCTCCTGAAGGAGATGGGCGACAAGGTGTGGGCCGGGGAGGCTGTCTCGATAGTAGGAGACTCCGGTGAACTTTACACCTCCGGGCCCCATCTTCATTTTGAGCTGTGGCACAACGGTGAGCCTCTTGACCCCACACAATATATCTTTTTCTGACAGGGGAGGGGCAAGGATGCATAAACGACTGGCAATTCTCGGCTCGACAGGCTCGATAGGCACACAGACCCTCGGGATCGTCTCGCAGTATCCCGGGCTGTTCACCGTTGACACCCTCGCTGCAGGCAGCAATGCAGCACTGCTGGCAGAGCAGGCGAAGCTCTACCGGCCGTCCAGGGTGATAATAGGCAACAAAGCCTTTTACAATATGCTCAGCGACGAGCTCTCGGGGCTGGGCATAGAGCTTCTTGCCGGACAGGATGCCATTGAGGAGGCTGTCAGGGCTGACAGCGTTGATACCGTGGTGGCAGCCATGGTGGGTTTCGCCGGGCTACGCCCCACGGCTGCGGCGGTGGCTGCCGGCAAGGAGATCGCCCTGGCAAACAAGGAGACACTGGTCGTTGCCGGCGAGATGATAACAGGTATAGCAGCATCAACGGGCAGCCTTCTGCTCCCGGTAGACTCGGAACATTCGGCCATAATGCAGTGCCTCAACGGTGAGCCGGAGGGCTCGGTGGAAAAAATAATACTGACGGCATCGGGAGGACCTTTCCTCAACACACCGGCACACCGGCTGGCAAAGATGACACCACTGGAGGCATTGCGCCACCCCAACTGGACCATGGGCAGCAAGATAACCATCGACTCGGCCACACTGATGAACAAGGGACTGGAGGTGATAGAGGCACACTGGCTCTTCGGCACTCCCGAGGATAAGATTGAGGTGGTAATACACCCACAGTCGATCATTCATTCGCTGGTGCAGTTCATCGACGGCTCCGTCAAGGCGCAGCTGGGTGTGCCTGACATGCGGCTGCCGATAATCTACGCCCTGACATACCCTGAGAGGGTTGTCACCGCGCTGCCGCGCCCGTCGCTGACGGAGACAGGCTCACTCACCTTCGGGGAGCCCGACACGGAACGGTTTCGCTGCCTGCCGCTGGCACGCACGGCACTCAGGAGTGGAGGCAATATGCCATGTGCCCTTAATGCTGCCAATGAAGTTGCCGTGGCCGCATTCCTTCGTGAAGAGATTGGATTTAACGACATCGCAGGCACCGTTGAACATGTGCTTGAAAAAACAGATTTTAATAGCGGGGCTTCTCTTGAGGTTTATGAGGAGACTGACATGAAAAGCAGAAGCCTGGCCACTGAATACATAAGTAAACTGAAGAAAAAATGACTGTTCTGATAAAGATACTGCAGCTGCTGCTGTCACTTTCAATACTTGTAATAGTTCATGAGTTCGGACACTTTCTGTTTGCCCGTCTCTTCAAGACACGGGTGGAGAAGTTCTATCTCTTCTTTGACTGGCCCTTCGCGATCTTCAAGCGTAAGTGGGGAGAGACGGAGTATGGTGTCGGGATGATACCCCTGGGAGGCTATGTCAAGATCTCTGGCATGATTGACGAGTCTATGGACAAGGAGCAGATGAAGCAGCCGCCCCAGCCTCACGAGTTCAGGTCGAAGAAGGCATGGCAGCGACTGATGATAATGCTCGGCGGCGTCTTCTTCAATTTCATCTTCGCACTCCTGATCTATGTTGCAGTGCTGAGCCTCTGGGGTGAGACCTATCTCGATGCACGCGATGTCAAATACGGAATTCTGACCGACTCCACCGGTTATGCCATGGGACTGCGCAACGGTGACAGGATCATTGCCGTTGACGGCGAGGAGCCGGAAAACTTCTATGGTATCATCCCTGATATTCTGCTCAATGAGCGTAAGGTGATTACTGTTGACCGTGATGGTGAGATGATCGATATACCCGTAAGACGGGAGTTCATACCCCTTCTTCTGAAAAACCCCGATGTCATTGATGCCAGGATACCCTTCGGACCGTTTGTCATTGCCAGTATCATGGAAGAGTCGCCGGCATTGAACGCTGGCCTGGCTCCCGGTGACGAGATCATCACTATTGACAGCCTCTCATTCTTGTGGTATGATGAGTTTCAGAGATACCTGACCTCCCACAGGGGGCAGCCGATCAACGTCACCGTAAGAAGGGAGGAGGAGCTGGTCGACTTCACCGTCACTACCACCGAGGCAGGCATCCTGGGTGTTTTCAGGGAGATGGGAGGGGTTTTTGAGATGAGCACAAAACACTACAGCTTCTTCGAGGCAATACCCGCAGGCATTGCCAAGGGATGGAACACCACCGGGGATTACCTGAAGCAGTTCAAGCTTATTTTCTCAAAGGAGACCAAGGCGTATGAATCGCTGGGCGGATTCATTACCATAGGGAGCATCTTCCCCGGTAAATGGAACTGGCAGTCGTTCTGGAACCTCACTGCCTTCCTGTCACTCATACTGGCAGTAATGAACATACTTCCGATCCCTGCACTCGACGGAGGTCATGTCATGTTCCTGATCTTCGAGGTGGTCACAGGCAGGAAGCCAAGTGACAAGTTCCTGGAGTACGCCCAGATCACCGGTATGATCATTCTCCTGGCATTGCTTATCTTTGCAAACGGAAATGATATTCTCAAACTGATAAGAAAATGATTATTCAGCGGCTGATGGCGGCTGGTATCAAAGAATTCGTACATTTGTGTAATAAAAACAGAGAGCTATGGGAAAGATCGGTCCAACAGAAATAATCCTTATCCTGGTGGTTGTGGTACTTCTCTTCGGAGGGCGTAAGATACCGGAACTGATGAAAGGGATAGGTCAGGGAATGAAGGAGTTCAAGAAAGCCAAAGGAACTGATAGCAGTGATGCCTCAAAGAAGAGTGTTGAGGAGGAGAGCTAGCAGCGACATAAGATCACTTTCAGCCTGCATGTGAATGCAGGCTTTTTATTTAAAAATCAAAGCATTATGAGATTACCTGCGATCCTTCCGGCACTGCTGATGATGTTGCTGGCGTCATCCTGCGGCGACACATCGCTCACACGGACGCTACCCAATGTCACCGGCTCCACCGGGGAGGTCATGATTGTCATGGAGAGAGCCCTGTGGGACGGTGCTGCCGGAGCAGCTGTCAGGGAACATATAGGGGCAAACCTCATAGGGATGCCGCAGCCTGAGCCGGCCTTCCGCCTGATGCCTGTCAATCCTGAAGGCTTCCGCGATATCTATGTCGCTCACCGCAATGTCATCATGGTTAATACTGACAGCGGGAAGAGCGGGCCGGAGGTCACCTTCTCCCGCAACCGGTGGGCTGAGACACAGCTGGTAATTGATGTTACTGCTCCTGACACTCTCTCCCTGGTTACTGCCATCAGGGACAACGGGGAGGTTATCAGGAAGAAGATCAATGATGTTGAACGTGAGCGTCTTACGGCGTGGCTGAAAGAGTCGGCAGGCAAGGAGCGCAGTCGCCTCACCACGGATAACGGCAGCTGGGAGCTCCTTCTGCCGGCAGGGTATGAGCCTGACTTTAACCGCCGGGGAGTGATGATGATATCCGCCGAGACCCCCTCCACAACACAGTCGGTCATAGTATCGGTAAGTGACAGGAGGATGTCGCGCATGGATTGTTTTGAGCTTGCCGATCTCACCGAGAAGGTTATCTCTGCAGAGGTGAGCGGCCCTGACCCCGGGTCGTTCATGGTCATCGAGAAGAGGGCGCAGACGAGCTGCCGCTCTTTTCGTCGTGACAGCACTGACTACATAGAGATGCGTGGTCTATGGACCCTCGAGGGAGGTTTCATGGGAGGGCCCTTCATATCATATGCCTTCATCGATAAGGAGAGTTCGCTGCCGGTGGTGGTGACTGGCTTCGTCTATGCTCCGGGGGATGAGAAGAGAGAGCTGCTGCGGCAGGTTGAGGCACTCATGTATACCCTGGAAAAAAATCCCTGACCTGACCTGAAGTGAATGGTCCTGCAGGGTCCTGAGGTTGGCTATTGAGTTGACTGAACAGACCTGGTATGAAGCTCTCTTTCAGATCACTCCTCACTCTACGGGCATATAGCGCTGGTCGCGCCGCACGGGGATGAAACCGGCATCCCGGATTATCTCCCTGACAGTATCGGGGTCCACCCGGAAGGGATCGCCTGCCGCGCTCACCACATTCTCCTCTATCATCACTGACCCCAGGTCGTTGGCACCGGCGTGAAGCGAAATCATAGCCGTCTCCTTGCCCACGGTCAGGATTGACGACTGTATGTTGGAAAAATTGTCAAGCATCAGCCTGCTGATGGCTGTAAGCCTCAGATATTCGGTAGCTGTAGCTGTATTTCGTATGCCATCACGCTCTGCCAGGAGGGTGCCACGATCCATGAAAGGCCATGCGATGAATGTGATAAATCCGTCGTGACCTTCGGGTCTCTCATCCTGCAGGTTGCGCAGCAGCGAGAGGTGCTCTATCCGCTCTGCCACCGTCTCTGCATGTCCGAACATCATCGTCGCCGAGGTGGGCAGGTTAAGCCTGTGAGCCTCACGCATTACGCCGAGCCATTCATCAACGGTGGCTTTTGCCGGTGAGACGATCTTCCTGACCCTGTCAGATAGTATCTCTGCTCCTGCTCCCGGCAGCGAGTCGAGCCCGGCCTGGTGCAGCTCCACAAGCACTTCGCGGAAGCTCATCTTCTCTTTCCGGGCAAGAAAGGCCACCTCAGGAGGACCGAGGGCGTGCAGTTTCAGTTGAGGCCACCTCTGCTTAAGCCTGCTGAAGAGGGAGGTGTAGAAATCGAGTCCCAGGGCAGGGTTCATGCCACCCTGCAGCAGAAGCTGGTCGCCACCCAGGGCTACCAGCTCACGGATCTTGAGGTCATACTCTTCATCGGTTGTCACATAGGCCTCATCACTCTTTGCCGTGCGGCAGAAATTACAGAATCGGCACTGTGAGAAGCATATGTTGGTGATATTTACATTGCGGTCTATCATCCAACCGACCCTGTTGTCAGGGTGAAGCCTCCGCCTGGCAGTGTCTGCAAGAAATATCAGGGTAGCCAGAGGCGCCTCCTCCCAGAGGGTAAGAGCCTCCTCTGCAGTGATCCGAAGACCCTCCGCTGCTTTACCGTATAAATGTTCTGTGACACCCATTATTTCTCATTGTGCGCGTCGCCGCAACAGACCGCAAAGGTAATACTTAAAAGCTAAATCATTCAATAATTTGATTAACTTTGAGGCGCTGAACGGCCTCTCTGCTGCTCAGAACGGAAGAATCACAATGGAAAACAAACCTGTCATAGTCGGTATTACACAGGGAGATATCAACGGCATCGGATATGAGGTCATCATGAAGGCGCTGGATGACACTTCTGTCACCGATCTCTGTGTGCCGGTAGTATACGGCTCTCCCAAGGTTGCCGCATATCACCGCAAGGTGCTGGATATCAATAATTTCAGTTTCAATAACATCAAGTCGGCCGGTGAGGCTCATCCCCGGAAGTTCAACCTCGTGAACTGTCTCGATGATGAGGTGAGGGTGGAGCTTGGCCGGTCAACCCCTGAGAGTGGTGCTGCGGCCCTTGCCGCCCTTGAGTGTGCCGTCAGTGACCTTCTCGCCGGCACTATCGACGTGCTGGTGACGGCACCTATAGACAAGCATGGCATCCAGTCCGACAAGTTCCGGTTTTCCGGTCACACTGAGTGGCTCAGGTCAAAGGTCAGCGCCTCCGACGTGCTGATGCTGATGCTGAGTGAGAGTATGAAGATCGGGTTTGTGACCGGCCATCTGCCGTTGAAGGATGTTGCAGGTGCCATCACCGTGCCCATGGTAGTGGGTAAGATCAGACTGCTGAACAGGTCGCTGCTCCAGGATTTTGCCATACGCGGGCCGCGCATAGCCGTTCTGAGTCTCAATCCCCACGCCGGCGACGGAGGTCTTCTCGGGGCCGAGGAGAACGAGGTCATCATCCCCGCCATTGCAAAGGCCAATGAGGAGGGGATACTTGCTTTCGGACCCTTTCCGGCAGACGGATTCTTTGGGTCGGGGGCCTTCAGCCGTTTTGATGCCGTACTGGCCATGTACCATGATCAGGGTATGAGTGCCTACAAGGCCCTGGCCTTTGACACCGGTGTCAACTACAGTGCGGGGCTGCCTGTTGTCAGAACCTCGCCGGCACACGGTACGGCCTTTGACATCACCGGCAGGAACGAAGCGTCGGGCAACTCAATGCGTCATGCCATCTATGCGGCATGTGACATCTTCCGCAACCGGCAGATATACGATGAATTGCTGCAGAATCCGCTGCAGCCGCAGAAGATAGAGATACATGCCGATCATGACCGCGTTGACGAGCTGCCTCCCGAAACTGAAAACTACGAACAGGATTTATGATCGACTATATCACGGGCAGAGTGACCGAGCTGAATCCCGCCTTTGCGGTGGTTGAGTGCAACGGCATCGGTTACAGCATCAACATATCACTCAACACCTATGCTGTCCTTGAAAAGGCCGACAGCTGCAAGATACTGATACACGAGGCCATACGGGAAGATGCCTGGATCCTCTACGGTTTTGCCGATGCCGATGAGCGTAATCTCTTCCGGCATCTTATCTCTGTCTCGGGGGTAGGTGCAGGGACGGCACGGATGGTACTCTCATCAATTAAGCCGGTTGATCTCCGGCAGGCCATCACCGAAGGTGATGTCAATATTATCAAGGCAGTCAAGGGTATAGGCCTGAAGACGGCCCAGAGGATCATCGTTGACCTGAAAGACAAAATTGGAAAACACACCGGTTCCGGTGAAATAATTGCATTTTCCGACAATACCGCGCGCGAAGAAGCGTTATCTGCATTAGTGATGCTTGGATTTGCCAGGAACAGCGCCGGGAAGGCTGTGGACAACCTCCTGAAGGAGGAGAAGTCACTGCCTGTGGAGGAGATAGTGAGGAGGGCGCTCAAACTGTTATAAACAGACGTGCCGGATTGCGTTTTTCATTACGAAATAGAGATCTTCTGATCAGGGTTGCACTATTTGCCATCCTGCTCATATTTTCCGATACCATATCGGCTCAGACTACTGCCGGTGACACTCTCCTGAGACTCAATGCCGATCCTTCCTATCCCTGGAATGCGAAGCCGTCATCACCCCTCTTCCTCAACAAGCCATCCAACATCACTACGAGGGTTGACTATGACGGACGCAATAACCAGTACATCATCTACCAGAAGATTGGCAGCCTCGATTACCGCAAGCCCGTTTACATGAATGCCGACGAATACCGCAGGTATGAGTTTGAGCAGGCCATGCGTGAATACTGGGATGCGAGTCTCAGGGGAGATGCCTCCGGTTACCGGTCGTCGCTGATACCCCAGATAGAGGTGGGAGGGGAGACCTTCGACCGCATCTTCGGCAGTAACGTCATCAACATCGTGCCGCAGGGCTCTGCCGAGCTCATCTTCGGCATCAACATCTCGCACACCGAGAACCCCACCCTCTCCGAGAGGCTGCGCACCATCCCCACCTTCGACTTCCAGGAGAAGATACAGATGAACGTCACGGGCACCATCGGCGACAAGATGCAGCTGGGTATCAACTACAACACGGAGGCCATGTTCGAGTTTGAGAACCGTACCAAGCTCGAGTACTCAGGCAAGGAGGACGAGATCATCAAGAAGATCGAAGCGGGCGACGTGACACTGCCGCTTAACGGCACCCTCATCACCGGCAGCTACAGCCTCTTCGGACTAAAGACCGAGCTGCAGTTCGGCAAGCTCACCATGACTACCGTCTTCTCGCAACAGAAGGGAGAGTCGTCGGTGGTGGAGGTCAAAGGGGGGTCACAGCTCACCGACTACAGCATCACTGCCGACGCTTACGAGGCCAACCGCCACTTCTTCCTCTCGCAGCATTTCAGGGACAATTTTGACGAAGCCCTGTCCAACCTCCCAATAGTGAGCACTGGGCTCAACATTGAGAAGATCGAGGTATGGATCACCAATGAGACGAGTCGTTTTGAGGATGTCAGCAACCGAAACATCGTTGCCTTTCTTGATCTTGCCGAGAGCCAGGAGAACATCTACAACACTGTTCCTGCGTTTCAGGGTATACCGGGTACCCCTGTCAATCCCTCCAACAACTCCAACGGGCTCTACGAGGAGCTTAACACTTCATACGCCGGCGTCAGGAACATTGACCAGGTGGCTGACGCGTTTGCTCCCCTCTACCCGGGATTTCAGATCGGGCGCGACTATGAGAAGATAGAGAATGCCCGCAAGCTTACCGAGCGTGAATATACCGTGAACGAGCAGCTGGGATACATCTCCCTCAACATAGCTCTGAACAATGATGAGGTGCTGGCAGTGGCCTATGAATACACCTACAACGGCCAGGTCTTTAAGGTGGGAGAGTTCTCCACCGACGGCATCACCGCCCCCGACGCACTGATTCTGAAGCTGATCAAGGGTACTACCCTGAGTCCCCAGATACCCACCTGGGATCTCATGATGAAGAACATCTACAACATCGGGTCAGGGCGCATAGAGCAGAAAAACTTTGAGGTAAACATACTCTACGAGGATGACAGGACCGGCAACGCCCTCAATTACCTTCCCGGAACGCCTCTTGACGGGCAGGTTCTGCTGCAGGCTCTCGGCCTGGATCAGCTTAACTCACAGCTGGACAGGGAGCCTGACGGACTCTTCGACTTCGTTGACGGTGTCACTGTCATGGCGGAGCGTGGGAGGATAATCTTCCCCGTGCTGGAGCCTTTTGGCCGGCACCTGCTGAAATACATTACCGACCCCGGGCAGATTGAGAAATATGTCTTTACGGAACTGTATGACTCGACACAGACGGTGGCGAGACAGATGGCCGAGAAGAACAAGTATCTGCTCAGCGGACAGTTCACCTCGGCCACCGGCTCCGAGATAAGGCTCAATGTGGCCAACATACCTGCCGGCTCGGTCAAGGTTACAGCAGGTGGTGTCACCCTCACCGAGAATGTTGACTATACGGTTGACTACAACATGGGCTCCGTAAAGATCATCAACACGGCTATCATCGAATCACAGACGCCCGTCCAGGTATCGCTGGAGAGCAACCAGTTCTTCGGCCTGCAGACCAAGACGCTGGTCGGCACTCATCTGAACTACCGGTTCTCCGAGCGGTTCAACCTTGGGGGTACGGTGTTGCGCCTTACCGAGAGGCCATACACCCAGAAGGTCACCTACGGTGAGGACCCCATCTCCAACACCATCTATGGCTTTGATGCTTCATACCGTACGGAATCGCAGTTTCTTACCAACGCCATCGACTGGCTGCCTTTCATTGAGACCAGCACTCCCTCCTCTATCAATTTCTTCGGCGAGTTCGCTCATCTGGTCCCCGGCCACAGCAAGGCCATCACCTCCGAGGGGGCGGTGTACATCGATGACTTCGAGGCAAGTGAGATATCACTTGACCTGCGTGCTTTCAACGCCTGGTCTCTCTCAAGCGTGCCGCAGGGGCAGGATCACTTCTTCCCTGAGGCGAAGCTGAGCAAGGATATCACTTCAGGCTTCAACAGGGCGCGGCTGGCATGGTATGTCATTGATCCGCTCTTCCTTCGCAACGGATCGACCACCCCTGACCATATCAAGGCAAATGCCGACCTGCAGTCGAGCCATTTTGTCAGGGAGATTTATGAGACGGAGATCTTCCCCTACAAGGAATCAGCCAGCGGCATCCCGACCAACATCTCGGTGCTGAACATTGCCTTCTATCCTTACGAGAGAGGTCCTTACAACTTTGACGTACTGCCGGGTTTATATTCTGCAGGCCTCGGTGCCGACGGGCTCCTCAATTCACCGCGTACACGGTGGGGAGGGATGATGCGCGAGCTGCTGACAAACGACTTTGAGTCGGCCAATATTCAATACCTCAAATTCTGGGTCATGGACCCCTTTGTGGAGGATCCTCTCCATGAGGGCGGTGACCTCTACTTCAACCTCGGCAACATCTCTGAAGACATACTTCGCGACTCCCGTAAGCAGTTTGAGAACGGGCTGCCCACCTCGCCGCTGGTGGTTAACGTGGACACCACCGTCTGGGGCAGGGTTCCCAATGTGCAGGCCGTGGTACAGGCCTTCGACAACAATATCGACTCACGCCGCTACCAGGATGTGGGGCTTGACGGACTGGGCAATGATGACGAGGTCTCCTTCTTTGACAGTTACCTGCAGGCGGTGGGGGCTGTGGTCAGCCCTGAGGTGTTGGATATGATCTTCAGGGACCCTGCCAATGACGATTTCCATTATTTCAGGGGCTCAGACTACGACCTGCTTCAGCTGGGCATCCTTGAGAGATATAAGAAATTCAACGGTTCTGAAGGCAACTCCCCCACCTCGGAGATGTCAACGGAGTCATATCCCACCAGCGGTTCTACGTTGCCAGACATGGAGGACATCAACCGCGACAACACTCTGAGTGAGACCGAGAGCTACTACCAGTATCATGTGAGCCTGAGGCCTGAGGATATGGTTGTGGGAAAGAACTTCATCGTTGACGAGCTTGAATATACGGCCACCTTTGCCAACGGCGAGAAGTCGCCGGTGAAATGGTACCAGTTCAAGATACCTGTCACCGATTATGAGAGGGTGGTGGGCTCGATACGCGATTTCAAGTCGATCAGGTTCCTCCGTATGTTCATGCGCAACTTTGACGAGGAGATCATCATGCGTTTTGCCCGTCTCGAGCTTGTCAGGTCAGAATGGCGCAAGTACAACCTCACCTTCTTCGAGGGGGGTGAGCGCATCACCATACCCGAGGAGGATGACGGCACCTTTGAGATCAGCTCGGTGAGCATTGAGGAGAATGCCGGCAAGGAGCCTGTGAACTATGTCCTCCCTCCCGGATTTGACCGTGTCATTGACCCTGCCAATCCGCAGCTCCGCCAGCTCAATGAGCAGTCTATGGTTCTTCGCGTGAGGGAGCTTGCCGACGGCGACGCCAGGGCTACCTACAAGAATGTCACCCTTGACATGCGGCAGTACCGGAGGCTGAAGATGGAGGTTCATGCCGAGGCGCTGATAGGACAGCCGCTGCTTAACGATGAGGTGACGGTCTTCGTCAGGCTGGGGTCAGACTACAAGAGCAACTTCTATGAGTACGAGATACCGCTGAAGCTGACACCGTATGGCAGATACAGCAACGATGATGAAGACGACAGAGCGATTGTCTGGCCCGAAGATAACAGGGTGGACATCGACCTCTCGTTGCTGCTTGATGCCAAACAGGAGCGTGATGCGGCCATGAGGGTAGCGGGGTCCTCGATCAGCGAGGCGGACATATATACCATCACTGCGGGTAACGCCCGCATCTCCGTCAGCGGCAGCCCCAACCTGAGCAACGTCAGGGTGGTGATGGCCGGTGTCAGGAACCCCATCAGGACACGTGACCCGGCGAACGATGACGGCGCCCCGAAGTCGGCGGAGGTATGGATCAACGAGCTTCGCCTGAGTGACTTCCGCGAGGAGGGAGGATGGGCTGCCAACGCGCAGATGCAGGCACGGCTGGCTGACCTGGGGACGGTCAACCTGGTAGGACAGACGAGCACCCCCGGGTGGGGCAGCATCGACAAGAACGTCAGCCAGCGCAGCATGGAGCAGGTGATACAGTACGATCTCTCGTCCAACCTCGAGCTGGGCAAGTTCTTCCCCGAGAAGGCGGGCATAAGGTTACCCGTCTACATGGGATACTCCGAAAATCGTATCAGGCCGCAGTATGACCCCCTCAATCCCGACATACTGCTTGATGAGTCACTGGATAATGCAGAGACAAAGAGCGAGAGGGACTCGTTGCTCAACCTGGCGGAAGAGTACTCAAGACGGCGCACCCTCACCGTCAGCAACGCCGGCATTACAAAAAGAGGTGAGAAGCCTCATGCGTGGGATCCGGCAAACGTCACGGTCAGCTATGCCTTCAACGAGGTTTATAACAGCGATCCGCGTACGGAGGTGGATGTGGAGCGGACCTACAGGGGGGGCATCGCCTACGACTTTGATGCCAGGCCCAAGAACTTCACCCCGTTCCAGAAGTCGCGACTGCTAAGCTCGCCGGCCTTCCGGCTGATCAAGGACTTTAACATCTATCTCTTTCCAAAACATATCACCGTGCGTACTGACCTCTACAGGTATTACAACGAGGTCAAGACGCGCAACATCAACAATCCCGATTTGCTTATCGACCCTGTCTTTACAAAGGATTTTCAGTGGACCAGGTTTTATGATATCAAGTATGACATCACGAAGCAGCTCAAGGCGGACTTCACTGCCAGCAGCATAGCCAGGATTGACGAGCCGGCGGGAGGTGCAGACCGCAGGCGCTACCCGGAGCTGTTTGACGCATGGCGTGATTCGGTTATGGCAAACCTCTCTGACCTTGGCCGCACCACCAACTACTATCATCTGCTTAACATCAACTACAACGTGCCGGTCAACAAGCTGCCCCTGCTCTCATGGGTGACCTCCAACGCCCGTTACAGTGCACGGTACGACTGGCTGGCGGGCACTATCTTCCCCGATTCGGTGAACATAAAGCCGGGCAATACAATTAAGAATTCGAACAACGGGCAGTTTACCGTGCAAGCCAACCTCACCAACCTCTACGGCAAGGTTAAATTCCTGAAGGAGATAGAGGCCAACACGCAGCCGGGTGCCAAGCGTCGCATGAGCCTCGGTTACGAGGAGGTGACACACAACAGGCGTGGGCTGATACTCAAGGCCGACAAGCCGCGTATCATCAACCACAACCTGGGTACCAGGGATGTGACGGTGACGGTCACCGACCGTGACGGTGCTCCCGTGAGCGGTAAGTTCAACATTGTCTCTGATGACCGCATTGACTATATCGCTGATGCTGATGTATCCAATGTCAGCGTCTCCATCACGGGCAGGGTGGAGAAGAAGCCCGGCGTTGCCAGTATGGCAGGACGCTATATTGTACGAGGACTCATGGCGTTGCGCAACGTCTCGGCCACATATACCATCGAGCAGGGGCATATCCTTCCTGGATATCTCCCCGGCACCACCTTCCTGGGCCAGGAGAACTACGGAGGCATGTCGTCGCCCGGCTGGCGCTTCCTCGTAGGGCTTACTGACGAACGCTTCTTTGATCAGGCAGTCATCAACGGGTGGATCACCACTGACACTCTGCTGAATAATGCCGCCTCCTACAGCAAGCGCGAACAGTTCAATATCAGGGCCAATGTGGAGCCGTTTCCCGGTCTGCGTCTCGACCTGACAGCTGACAGACGCTACTCCGAGACGGTTTCATCATACCTGCGAGCCGACCGCAACGGAAACTTCCCTGACAGCACGCGTAACACGCGTGTCACGGGCAACTTCACTATCTCGGTGGTGTCATGGGGCACTGCCTTTGAGAAGATACCCAAGACGGGCGACTATATCTCCCCGACATTCGAGAGGTTCAAGGAATACACCTCTGTCATTTCACAGCGGAGGGGCAATGAACGTCGCCTCGCTGACAACAGCTATGATCCATGGTTTGACCCTGTCACCGGCGAGCAGATAACGGGGCCCTATATGAGCGGATACGGCCAGACCTCGGCCGAGGTGCTTGTGCCGGCCTTCCTGGCAGCCTATACCAGGAGGGACCCGGGTAAGATCACCCTGTCACCCTTCCCCTCGATGATGCATATGATGCCTAACTGGAGGATCAATTTCGAGGGGCTGACGAAGTTCGAGGCAGTGCGCAAGATATTCAACTCGGTGAGCCTCTCGCACCAGTACAGGTCGACTTACACCATCGGTTCGTTCAATACCAGTCTCTATTATGATCCTGATGCATCCGGCATCAGCAGGATACGTGACCTGCAGTCGAACTTCATTCCTCACTATGAGATCAACACTGTGACCATCAACGAACAGTTCAGTCCCTTCATCAACATAGACCTGGGATGGAAGAACTCGCTGACCACCAGGTTTGAATACCGGAAGTCGCGCACGGTGACCCTTAACCTGGCCAGCAACCAGGTGGCTGACATCAGGAATGATGAGATCACCATAGGAGCAGGGTACCGGTTTGATGATGTGGCCATCACCCTGAGCTCACGCACCGGCCAGCGTGCTCTGAAGAGCGACCTCAACCTGAAGGTGGACCTCTCCATCAGGGATAACAAGACGCTGGCACGTAAGCTGGTTGAGGCGGTGAACCAGCCTGTGGCAGGACAGCGGGTCTTTACCGTGGGCGCCACGGCCGACTATGTGCTTAGCGACAGGTTTAACCTGCAGATATATGCTGACCATTCGATGAACGATCCGTTTGTTGCCAACACCTTCATGACCTCCAACACCAACTTCGGCTTCAGCCTGCGCTTCACCCTGGTACAGTGACCCCGACTGCGGCTCCTTTGGAAAAAAAGCGGTAACCGGCCTATAAATCTTAAAAAAGATGTAATTTTGACATCCTGATAACAAGAACAGAAGTCTAACAAAAAAAAATATCAAGTGATGAATGTTCCGGCAAACCTGAAGTACACCAAAGATCATGAGTGGGTCCGCATCAACGGCAATGAAGCAGTCGTAGGCATTACTGATTTTGCACAGCATGAGCTGGGCGATATAGTATTTATTGAGATCGAGACCGTGGGCGAGAAGCTCGGGCACGGCGAGGTCTTCGGCACTGTGGAGGCCGTCAAGACAGTATCAGATCTCTTCATGCCTCTCAGCGGCACTGTCACTGAAAAGAATGAAGAGCTGGACGCCTCGGCGGAGCTTGTCAACAGTGATCCTTACGGACAGGGGTGGATGATCAAGGTTGAGATTGACGATCCCTCAGAGATTGATGATCTCCTCGATGCCGAGGCCTATAAGAAGCTTATAGGTGCCTGACAGATAATGTTATGAGCACAAAAAAAGCTGCAGGGATGCAGCTTTTTTTATTGCAAATAGCAAATCCTACAGGGTTTTCTTGACCTGTACGGTCTGGTACCCCTCGATTACGTCTCCAACCTTGATA
>CALMRD010000021.1 GCA_937871625.1 uncultured Bacteroidales bacterium
GGACAGACTCTTACCGAGAGCAACCTGCCGATCGTAATCATCACGACCGACGGAGGGGTATCGATACCTGACGAACCCAAGGTCAAGGCCTCGATGAAACTCATCTACCGTGGGCCTGGAGAGCGTAACTATGTGGCTGACAAAGATAACCCGACCTATCTTGATTATGACGGCCGCATAGGCATTGAGATAAGAGGATCCTCCTCACAGGTCTCCCCAAAAAAGAATTACGGTTTTACCACCCGCATGGCCGACGATGTCACGAACAATAATGTCAGCCTCCTCGGGATGCCGGAAGAGAACGACTGGATCCTGGGAGGGATGGTATTTGATACTGCCATGGTGCGCGACTACCTGTGCCACCGTCTCTTTGAGAGACTTGGTAATTATGCATCACGGGCCGTCTACTGTGAGGTGATTATCAACAATACCTACATGGGGCTTTACATGCTGCAGGAGAAGCTTAAGGCCGACGATAACAGGATAGATGTAATCAAAATAAAGAGTACAGACAATGCCCTACCCAATCTCTCGGGAGGTTATATCACCAAGGCGGACAAGCTGACCGGAGGTGATACCCCTGCATGGATTATGTACTCATTCCAGAATTCCATCGTAGAGTACATCCACGAGTTGCCCAAGCCTGAGGATGCAACCACGGCCCAGACTGCCTATATCAAAGGAGAGTTTTTCAGGCTTGAGTCTGCGGCAAAGAACAACGACATTTCCATCATCAACGGCTATCCGGCGATAATCGATATCCCCTCCTTCATCGATTTCATGATCGTCAATGAATTCGCCTCAAATCCTGATGCCTACCAGTACAGTACCTATTTCCACAAGGAGAGGAACGGCAAGCTCCGGGCAGGACCGATATGGGATCTCGATCTCTCCTTCGGCAATGACCTCTTTCAGTGGAGCCTTGACAGAAGCAAGACATACCTGTGGTACTTTGAGGATTACTACTACAACAACGGCTCAAGGTTCTGGCGTGATCTCTTTCATAACACCCAGTACCAATGTTATCTCTCAAGACGATGGAATGAGGTTATACAGCCCGGTCAGCCTTTTCATCAGGCCTCACTCTATGCCTTTATCGACAGCACGGTGGCGCATATCTCCGAGGCAGTAGTCAGGGAGTACCAGAGGTGGGGAAAGAGCGGAAGCTTTGCCGGGCGCATTGCCGGTATCAAAACGTTCATGGCCTCACGGACGGACTGGATCACTACTAACATAGGGTCCTACAGCGCGTGCAGTGACGTGAGCCTGCCCCCCCTGGTGATAACGAAGATCATGTATCATCCGCAGACCACCACCCAGTTCCCTGATGAGGAAGAGCTGGAATTCATTGAGATCCGGAACAGCGGCACCACAACCGTGAACCTCAGCGGCATCTATTTCCCCGGGACGGGCTTCGTCTACCGGTTCCCCGCCAACTCCACCCTGGCACCTGGGCTATGCGTGATACTTGCCAGCAATGCCTCCGTCTTCCAATCGGCATACGGTTTCGCTCCCTTCGGTCAGTTTACCAAGCACCTTTCAAACAGCGGGGAACCACTGATTCTAGCAGACGCTTTCGGGAACGTGATCGACTACGTAGAATATTCAGATCAGAACCCCTGGCCTGATGCCGACGGTAACGGCTATTACCTTAAACTCACGGCAACGAGTCTCGACAACAGCCTGGCAGAGAGCTGGACAGCATCGAACGACCTTATCACCTCCATAGAAGTGCCTTATGAGCCGGTAGTCGTTGCCATTTTCCCGAATCCGGTCAGGGATATCCTTTACATCAGCAGTGAGTCAGTGATAACCTCTGTCGACATCTATGACATCAACGGCAGGCAGGTAATCTCGCAGCCGTGCGCCAGCGAAACCTGTCAGGTTCATGCCGGCAGGCTCGCAGCCGGCACTTATATCATCAGGGTCACATCCGGTGACAGGTATTACACTGAAAAGATCGTAAAGAGACAGTGACCTACCAGACATAGGTTCCGACGGCACCGCCATCCAGGGTGAGAGGAACGGTGAAGCCCCTGAACCTGACATTGAAATTTCTTTTGGAAGGAGTGGTGTTTAGAACTATCAGCACCTTCATGCCGTCAGCGGTCATGAACCCCACGTTGGGCAGTCCTCCCGTCATGTTGGTAGATATTCGCACCGAGCCTGGTCTGACATGTCTGGCAGCATGGGCGAGGATATAATATGCCGGATTCCTTTTTATACTGTTGCCGTCCAGTGTCACGGTCCCGAGACACCTGTCGCATCCTCCCTCCGTATGTGGATCATATGAAGGATCGGAGGCCAGGTTCCATTCAAGGACATTCCTGCACCAGTTGCGTGTTGCGCCGATGATAAGGTTTTCAACGTGCCATTTGATGTCTTCAGCCAGGTTTCCGGGCCCTCCGACCCACTGCTCGGTGAAGTAGAGGTTCTTTGAGGGCCAGGCCTCATGCACAGCAGTGAGGTCGTCAATGGATCCGCCATACAGGTGAAAGGCAGAGCCGTCAATATACTGCCTGGCTGCCGGGTCATTCAGCACCGCCAGCGGGTAATCGGTCCTGTCGGCATTGTGATCATAAATGATAATCCTGGTCGTGATGCCGGCAGCAGTGAAGGCAGGACCAAGATTCTCTTTGATGAAGAGGGCCTGATCCCCGGCCGTCATCAACATGCTCGGGTTGTTGCCGCCGTGCAGAGGCTCATTCTGGATGGTGATGGCGTCTATCTCTATTCCCTCGGCCTTCATGGCCTGGATATATTTCACAAAATACCTGGCGTAGGCATCAAACCACTCACGCTTCAGGCTCCCTCCCACAGAGGCGTTGTTGCTCTTCATCCAGAGCGGAGCTGACCATGGTGAGCCCATTATCTTTATTTCAGGGTTAATAGCCAGTATCTCTTTGAGTACAGGTATCATGTCCTCCCTTTCAGGATCGATACTGAACCTCTCCATCATCGGATCGGTCTCCCCTTCTGGCAGGTCATTATATGAGAAGACCCTGTCGCTCAGGTCAGAGGCACCGATACTTATCCTGAGGTAGCTGATTCCAATGCCGTTGCCATCGGTTGAGAAGAGCTCCCTCAACAGCTCTCCGCGAGCCTCCGCCGTCATCTCATTCAGCAGGATGGCACTGCCGCCTGTCAGACAGTTTCCAAAGCCGTCAATCTCCTGGTATCTCTCAGTGGTGTCAACAACGATTGCAGGATCAGTGTTTGCCGCTGTGAGAAATTCCAGCTTCCCGTCATGCTTCTCAAAGAGGATACCCTTCTGAGGGGAGGTGATCCATGCCTCCACCGTAATACCGGTGCCTTCACCGGTGTCCGGACCGTTTTCCGGGGATCTGTTGCAACCTGTGATTAGCAGGGCAAAAACGATTGGCAATATCTTCATCGGTACAGTCATTTGACCTGGTAAACCCTGACGTAATCAACCACCATCGAACGTGGGAAGATGGAGTCATCAACACCCTGCACTCCTCCCCAGTTTCCTCCGACAGCCACATTGAGAAGCAGGTGGAACCGTTTGTCAAAAGGCCACACCTTATACCCGGTACCCTCATTCTGAAAAGTAAAGTAGTGCTTGTCATCCACATATCCTCTGAGCTCCTTTAGCTCCCACTCAAGGGCATAGACGTGGAACTCGGAATAGCATGTTGATACAGTTGTCTTTGATGATTTCTGTGTCCCGATGGTATGGTTATATGCTTCCGTGTGAACTGAGGCGTGGATTACATAAGGCTCCCACCCTACGTTTTCCATAATATCTATTTCGCCGCTGGCAGGCCATCCGCCATACTCCCAGTCTGTGGGCAGCATCCATATTGCCGGCCACAGGCCCCTGCCGTCCGGAATCTTTGCCTTCACCTCCACCCTGCCGTAGAGCCAGTCGCCCTTACCCTTTGTCCGGAGTCTTGCAGAGGTATAGTCAAAGTCCTCATATTGCTCCCTGCGAGCGGTGATGTAGAGAAACCCATCCTTCACCTCGGCGTTCTCCTGTCTTGCCGCTGTATAGTACTGCAATTCGTTGTTGCCCCAACCGGAGGCATTGCCCTCCGTATCATAACTCCACTTTGCCGCATCAGGCAGGCCGGTGTAATTAAACTCATCACTCCATACCAGGACCAGCTCGCCGCTGTTTGGATTATCCGGATATTCTTCGGGGTCCTTATCACCTGTACATCCCGGCGCCAGAAGCAAAACGGAGAAAAAGATTAACATTATAAGTGGCATGGCTTTCATCTCTATATGATTTGATTCTTAAGGGTCACATGAACCCTCCATGTTTGCCTTTTATATTCATGCATTTTTTATGCCTTTAAAGATGCGGGGTTCATATCTTCATACTATGCTACCTGACAATAAATTCTGCATGCAGCCCCTCGTCTGAATTGGGACCAACCCATAGATCAAACTCGCCCGGTTCGGTGAGGGTCTCCCTGCCATTGAAGAAGGCCAGGTCAGCAGCAGCAAGGGTAAACTCCACTTCCGCCGTCTCTCCTTTCGGTATCGTAATCCTCCTGTACCCTTTCAACTCCTTGATCGGACGGGTTATGCTGCCCACCCTGTCACGGATGTACAACTGCACTATCTCATCAGCATCCCACTCACCGCCGTTGGTCACCGTGGCCTTAACCGTAATGGAGCCTGTTATGCTCATCTCATCATCAGACAAAGTCAGATCACTGTAGGTGAAGGTTGTGTAGCTGAGTCCGTATCCGAAAGGCAGCAGCGGTGTGTAACCGTAGTCGAGATGGAAGGACTCGTATCCGAGTGAGCTCTGCGGATTCTCAACAGGGATCTCGTCGATGGGAGTCCAGGTCCTGTCCGAGGCAGGCCTGCCAGTATTTTTCCTGTAATAGTAAAATGGAATCTGACCCTCGCCCTTTACGAAGGTCACCGGAAGCTTGCCCGAAGGTGATTCCTTTCCGAAGATGAGGTCCGCCAGCGCCGGGCCTGCCATGGTCCCCCCGTGCCAGGCATAGAGAAGAGCATCAGACTCCTTCAGTTCATCACCTATTGCCAGTGGCCGTCCCGCCATTATAATAACAACCAGAGGCTTACCCGTCGCGGCCAGTGCCGTAAGCAGCTCGCTCTGAGCGCCCGGCAGATCAATATTGCCCCTGGATTGTCCCTCGCCTGAAAGTATCCACTCCTCACCGATGAAGAGAAGGATGGCATCGGATCTATCGGCTGCGGCCATGGCTGCACTGAACTGATCTTTGGTTCTGTCGCGACTGTATTTCAGTCCCTGAACATAATTGACCTTTCGGTCGCCGATCATATCCCTGATAGCCTCCAGGGGTGTGACCGAGTTCTCCGGCAGTCCGTCGAAGCTCCATGTGCCCATCTGGTCGCGCGGAGAGTCGGCCAACGGGCCTATTACGGCTACCGAAGAGATCTTATCTGCAAAGAGAGGAAGAGTGTTACTGTCATTTTTCAGCATCACTGTGCTCTGTCTTGCCACCATGCGGGCATGCTCAAGGAAGGAAGGATCAAGGATCTTCTTCTCTGCCTCCGGATCAACATAGGGATTTTCAAATAATCCCAGTTTGTATTTTACCCTCAGTATGTTTTTTACAGCATTGTCAATCTGCTCCATGGTGATCTTCTTCTCATCGAGCAATGTCTTGATGTTGTCAAAATAGGTTGTGGTAGCCATCTCCATATCAAGGCCGGCATTAATGGCTTTTGCAGCAGCATCCTTCTCATCAACGGCATATCCCTGGTCAACGATCTGCGGGACCGAAGCCCAGTCGCTGATGACAAGTCCTTCGAAGCCCCACTCATCACGCAGTATCTGTTTCAGGATAAACTGATCCGCAGAAACAGGAATACCGTTCAGTTCATTGAACCCGGACATGAATGTCAGTGCACCTGCATCTTTTGCAGCCTTGAAGGGTTTCAGAACCACGTTGCGCAGTACCGGCTCTGCTATATAAGTTGTGTTATAGTCACGTCCGGCTTCCGCGAAACCGTATCCCGCATAGTGCTTGGCGCATGCAGCCACGGAGGCAGGGTCAGTGAGACTGTCCCCCTGGAGGCCTTCAACCATTGCATATGCCAGTGTGGAAGCCAGATATGGATCCTCACCGCAGCCCTCGGCTATCCTTCCCCACCTGGGATCCCATGTAATATCAATCATCGGCGCAAATGCCCAGTTGATACCCTGTGTCGAGGCTTCTGCCGCTGCAATGCGGAAAGCCGCCTTCACTGCCTCAGGATTCCAGGAAGCTGCCATGCCAAGAGGGATAGGGAATATCGTGCGATAACCGTGGATGACATCCCTGCCAATTAAAAGAGGTATTCCAAGCCTGCTCTCTTCAACGGCAATTCGCTGAGCCTCATTAACCTTATCCGCCCCGAGGTAGTTCAGTAACGAACCGAACCTGCCCTCGCGAATGGCCTGTTTGAACTGCTCATAGTCACCGAAATAGCCATCAAACAGCTGTGACATCTGCCCTATCTTCTCATCAAGGGTCATACGGGCAACCATCTTTTCAGCCATGGTATCAGCCCCGTCATTGACAGGTGCTCCAGTTTTGCATGAATTGGCCAGAAGGGCAAAGAGAAGGAATAATACTACAAGCGAAGGTTTAAAGGTATTCATTGATTAATCTCTTTTTTATCACTAACAGGTTTTATTGTCTGCAACTCGCAGAAAGTCTATGATCGGGCAAATTTAATAATTTATACCTGACAACAGCAGCAGCAGGCAAATGAACAGGTGATCAGAGAGTGACCGTTTCACGGCTCGACTGCCGGTGAAGCAACCTGATATTACCTTCAACAGGTCTTGTTGCTGCCAACAGGGCATTTAACCATACACATGGATTGTCGCATGAAGTTGGTCAGGAATGAGTCTTTAACGAGACGTTAAGCTGTTTTATCTCCCCGCTTCGGTTGAAGATCATGTTGCTGCACCGGAGATCCAACGTATCACCCTCTATTCTCAGAACCCTGCCTTCGTAAAACAGTACCTCTATTTCATTGATTGCAGAGGCAGAATAGATTACCGGCACCTGGCAGAAAGTAAAGGCAAGCTGATTGGCAGCCAGATCAATACGCTCACTCATGCCACTGACAGCTATGTATGTGAATTGTCCTTCGCAATCGTGAAACTCATCAGAATTGAGAAGTGAGGTGTCAAACCTGACCCTGCCTGCCTCAACCATAACTCCGAGTTCCTTCATCCTGGATAGAAAATCCTCCTTAACCTGTCCGGTCATCCCGGGCTGCCTGGCGCCCGAATTACCCGGGGTATGAGAATAGGCGTCGGTGGGAAAGGCTCCGTATTTTTCGGGCGATTTATGCACCCCGATGCCGGCCTTAATATCATAATAGTGATCCTTCAGCTGTGCAGATAATGTACTGTCGGCGCCCTCATCTTTTGAATGAAAGAAACACTCCTGGGCTGCAAGCAACAGTTTTGATACCATGTGCCAGTAAATACTGCCCAAGCCTTCGTAGGCATAGAATGTGCCCGATCTTCCGGTGAATGACTGATGGTCGAATAACTCCTCATATATTCTCAGGACCAATCTCTTCTCCTTTTCGACCAGCCTGCCGTATGTTCCGGGATCAAGTGAACTGAGTGCTGACTCCAGGATGCCGGCGTTCCGGAAACTTCCATGGAAATGAACTTCACCTGTAATGTCACGGTTCACTACAGAACTGTCACCGTCAGCAATCAACCTGGTCAGAAGCTCTGATCCCCGAACCATGGCCGCCGGGATGTTATTCTTCTCAAAAAACCTTTTCAACTGCCTGTCAGGATAGAGCAGATAGCTGTACTGGTCAGACCTGAACAGGTCAGACTGCCTGAGTGCGTTGAGCACCTCAAGTGACTCTTCATCTGTAAGATAGCCTGCGCTGAGCACTGCCACCTGTCCCTCCAGCATATTGTACAGGTGACGGACGGTTATGGTTTCTTTATCGTTAAATGACACCAGGTTATATGAGTGATACAACCCGTCATCACGCCTGTTCTTTCGTATTGACTCATCGGCATATTCAAGCGACAGCCCCAGGAATTTGGAGAGCTCCTCCATTCTTACCGGTGTCTTCTTTCCGGAGAAGGCCTGATCATAGATTGTCTGGCGGTACCTCGTACCCGCCTCACCCATGGCATCGGCAAAGCTGCGGCGCTCACGGCCTGAGAAACCGTCTTTCAAAAGAGGTGCTCTCTCTTCCAGTATGCCCCGTACAGTATCGAAGAGCTCTTTCACCTCTTCAGAAACCTCGGCAGCTGGAAGATCAGACCGACTGAATAGATTCTGCCAGAATTTCATAAACCTACGCAAGTAGCAGAGGGTCACCATTGATGCGCCGTTACCTACCAGTGCATTATTGGCATCGTTCCACTCCGGCCGCTGTGTATTCATCCAGATCCCAGCCTCAGGGATGAAATTAACCAGCTTGGCCAGTAAAAGCACCAGGATCTTCTCTGCAAGATTCACATGATAGACAGCCTGACCGTCAATACTCAACAGGCGGCCGTCAGAACCGATACTTTCAACAAGGAGATTGATTCCGCTATTCAGCTCCCTGTCAAATTCAATGGTATCCTTCGGATCCCGTACAATATCGGGATAGGGCTTTATCCGGTAAGGCACATTGGCGTAGGCAAAGACCTCATCTGTGAGCATCCGGTCAATTGTGCCCGGATGATACCTGTCTGAAATCTCAGCAAGTTTCTGCAGGTAGATAATCTGGTGATCACCCCAGTAGCCTATATATGACCACGGGTCATCAGGGTCAGGGGATTCCCAGTCGATACCTTCACGTGTAATACGATAGGGGTTATAGCCATCGGCCGTGGTGGCGTTCAGGAACTTGCTGATGATGTTTTCGGTGAACTCCGGAAATGAGATGCAGAGGGCCTCCCAGTTTTGAAAGATATCCCTCCAGTTTCCCTGGAAATCAAATTTCGGAGAGCCATCTTCATTTTTACTGTCAATCGAGAACTGATTCCATGGCCGGCTGGGATCACCGTGACGGCGACTGAATGTCAGTGGCAGGTATTCGCTGATAATGCGAATTAAAGTGGTGTTACCGCTCTGCCTTGCCAGGAGGTTCATCTCCTGCAGGGAGATTTCTGCGCCTTTTGGTGGCAATAGTGCTTCTGCATCAGCCAGAACCCGTTTGTCACTCCTGCTTATAAATCTCAGGAGGTCATCCACGGATATACTGTAATTATGCAGGTAGATGCCTCCACGCATGATATTGAAAAGGGTATTTGAGAAATGCCGGGCTGCACAGAGTTCATCACTGCTTCTCTGCAAACCGTCTGCCGATGCAACAAATGATACCAGCCTCTCTGTGCCACTCTTAATGTCCGCATCGATATACTCATCAAGGTTATTTCCGGCCCGCAGAAGATGATCAAGATTTACCACATCAGTGGTACTCTGATCAACCTCACACACCATGATCCATTCCTCTGCCTCATGACCCTCCAGCAACAAATCTGCATTCAGCAGATATGCCCCACGGGTGGCCCTGATGTCTGTTTCGGTCTTTACGGAGAGTCCCGATTTGAACCTGTCAATCTGCCTGTCGGAAAGGAGCACCCTGCTCTCTTTCAACCCGTATGACCATACTGTTGTAGCATTGAGCGATTCGCTCGGTTCCGCCTTGTCAACAGGTATTGAGCTGAGCATGAATAACCCAAGCTTCGTATCTTCGATGAGCTCACTCTTCTTATAGCCATCCAGGAGGTTACTGTATTCATTCTGGAAATTATAATCTGCACCGGCAGGAAGGATATTCCGGATGCCATCCAGTATGCTTGCCCTGACTGCCTCCCCGTCAAGATTTACCAGTCTTGATTTCCTGACAAACCCGTATTTGTCGCTGGTGAACCAACCGTATTGAAACTCCAGTCCCAGATCCAGATTCCTCTCCTGAAATATGATCTTGTTGCCATAGATACTTTTAAGAAGGTTTCGGTCAGTGCGATATATGTTCCCCATCTCTTTGGAAAAGGGTTGCCACATGAAGGTATGGCTGTCTTTCTTAACCAGGATTACTGTTTTGCTTCCCGTCAGACCACAATAGTCATGGATCTTATCATCGGTATAGTATGGAAAGAGGGCATGATCACGGTCCTTTCTGCCCGCAGTCAGGGATCCGTTGCTCGAAAGAAATATCCAGTGATCAGAGTCACTTACTACTGTCATGAAGAAATCCGGCATCTGATCGTAGTTGCCGATCCGGTAAAACTTCTCTCCGGCAATTTCCAGAAAGCTGCCCTGAACTATGTCATCTGAATTTACCAGGACACTCTGGCCCAGTTGTATCTTCTCTCTTTCCATAATGATTCAGATAATTGCTGAATGATGGTTTTGGCTGGCGGTTTTCATAAAAGAGGCCCCAGTGTTTTTCCACTTCATCCGGTTCTGAACTGTCTCCTCCCCCCTTCCATGGTTCATCAAATGCCTCAAACAGGAATGTGGTTACCCGGTTTTTTACAATCCAGTCATGGAGATGGATAAGATAGTGCTCCTGAGCGTCAAGGCTAACGGCACCCTTAATCAGGGAGGCCTGTTCTCCGGGTCCGCTCTTCCGGGTATTGTAGTTGGTTGCCCAACCCACCTCTCCTATTACAGTTACCTTATCGGGATGCATTGGCGTCACCTCCCGGAAATATACCCTGTCCATCCACTCGATGGCATTCTCAAGGGCTATACCATTCCACATTGAATAAAGATGTGTAACAATAAAGTCAGTTTCGTCTGCAACCTTTTTGCTTTCAAATGTAATCCAAAAACTATAGTCATCGGCTGTGGTCACCGGGATGTTGATATTATTTCTGACCAGCCTGATATACCTGATCAAATCATGCTGATCCATTCTGTGAGCTGACCAGGTTACCTGTGTCTCATTTCCGACACTCACGGCAGCAATGATGTCCGGATATTCGTTGGCCAGGGCGATGCCTTTCATCGCCTGTGCAATGTTTTCCTCTCTTCGCTCAGGGATGCCGGTTTCATTTTCCAGCCATACACCAAGCATTACTCTGATGGGGAGCTGCTTCTTTCTGATAATCTCAAGTATTCTGGCTGAATCTTCATCAGAACCATACAGCCTGATCAGATTCCAGTAATTCTGAATTATCTGAAGGTCTTCCTCAATCTCGGAGAGAGAAGGGCCTTTCACTCCAGGTGCCTGACCGCTACGGTAACATCCGTAGGATACTGCTTCACCTATCCATTTGCCTTTAAGGCACGGCTCAAATTGGCGAATGACAAAGGGATCCTGCCTGACAGCAGAGGATCCCGGGTTATGAACCTTAAAGTTCTTCTTCATGCAAAAAGGATCTGATTTAAAAACTCTAGAGTTGCACACGCACCGTCTGAACAGAGTTGGCAACAATCGTCAAATCGGCATACTGATCCTTTATCTGAAGCTTATATGAAATATCGTTCTTCGTCGTATTCAACAGCTGCACACTAAGAACATTGTCACTGTTAATGGTTGCACAGGAATGCAGATCATCATCTCCCAGGCCATCAGCAGTTTTGTATGTCTGTACAGCCCTGTCTCCCGGCCTGATGGTTCTGCTGAACTGAGCCAGCACGTAATAGACCGGAGTGTAGCAGATATCTCCTGTCTCTGTATTTATCATAACCGGTGCACCGCAATAGTTACCCACGTGATTCGGTCCGCCGACATGGTCAAGCACAACGTTCCAGTCAATCCATCCGGAGAGCCAGTGGTCAATACTGACAATTATGTTTCTTGCGTAGCGGTGTACCGGAGTATAGGCCGGATGGTCTTCCATCCTGACACCCGCCCAGGTGGCTGAATAGCCCCAGTCGGTGGCATTGTCGTTCCACCAGAATGAATCATTGTCAAACCAATCCTTCTCCATGTAACGTTCCGGATCTGTGATCCCCTGTGGAGCCGGTTTGCCCAGATCATCAATACAGCCTTCGGTATGAATGATCTTCCTGTCCGGGAACTTTGCATTGACTGATTCGAATACATCTTCATAGACCCTGAAGGTACTCTCATACCAGTGAACTGCAGTGCCATATACATATTCAGATGTCTCGCCATCGGCCAGAATTACATCTGTCCAGTGTTCAAGGCCGTCCCTGTTCTGATCGTAGATGAGCAACCTGACATCCGCATTTTCGCCTGACTTCAGTTTCGGCCCCAGGTAATTTTTTATAAACTCATTCTGGGTCTCAGGTGTGAAATGCATACTCTCCCACTGGCCGTTGTTGCCATGCGGTTCATTGACGGGTGTTATCCCCCAGATATCCACACCCTCAGATCTGTACACATCAAGATACCTGATGAGGTAGTCGGCATAGGTTTCCTCATACTCTTTCTTGAGACTTCCTCCTGTTCCCTGGTAGTTATTTTCCGGGGAGCCTTTGATGTACCACTCTTCAATATCCTTCATCCAGGACGGAGCAGTCCATGCAGATGCTACTATCCTCAACTCCTTATCATCCTGCTGGCTCTTGATATCCATTGCCTCCCTGATCATGGGTAAAATATCGTACTCTTCATCCTTTATTCCGGGAAATTCGGATTTACTGAAGCCCTGATTGTCAGGTGCGATACTGAACGACTCCAGCCTGACGTCGCCCTCCCTATCGAGGTATGAATATTTTCCGTGAACAGAAAAGTCACATGCCCCTATATGAGTTCTTGTCAGTGAAAAGTTAGCACCCTCGTCACCGAATATCTTTCTCATGACCTCCCTTCGTTCAGACGGATCAAGATGTGCTAGTACAAAGGCAGAGGATTCTGTAAAGGATGATCCGATTCCGTCGATTGTCTGTTTCAAAACATCCGGTTCTATTTTGATCACAGTGCCCGCGGGTTCGCCCCTGACAAAGCGCACATTATCCTTCAAGGCTATTTTGTCACCGCTCTCTGAAGTGACGTAAACCTCCTTCGTTTCCAACAGACCAGAGTCACATGATTGCATAACAGCTGCAAAGATAATCAGTAGTGAAAAAAAGCATATTTTATCTTTCATATCAGATATTTTCAAAGTACCGGTAATTAATGGCAGGATTGCAATTGTCAGACGTATTTCAGGTTCCCGTCCTTATCCCATATACCCCAGAAAGCTCCCACATCGCCTTCCTTTTCAATCTTCCATGCCTCGTCAAAGCTTGAAAAATAGATAATCTCAATTTTCTCTTCCAGGCTCCATCTCTGGGTGTTAATAAAATATCTCAGGGCATTGTCGATGGAAGGCTCGGAGGCCTTGAAAGCCTTCCCCTTGTCAGGCCATCCCGTCTCACTGATAACCACCCTTTTCCCCTTTGCAGCCTGGAGCACGCTGAAGTACATGTTTTTCATATAGACCAGTGAGTAGTCAATATGGCAGCCTTCCCAGAAGGGATAACAGTTGATAAACAGCACATCACAGGCCTCTGTGATGGCCGGCCGGTTGACAAATTCGTAGTAGGCATCAACGTAGCCTACACTGGCCTCCGGCACCTGCTGCTTAACCCTGTGAATGTAATGCAGCAGTTCCTGCTCTGTCAGTTCGCCACGGTACAGTACTTCGTTTCCTACAGCTACGAGATCTGCATATCCCTCTCTGACGACCCGGATCAGGTTCTCAATCTCTTCCTCGTTATGTTCCATGTCATCACCCAGCCAAGCCCCTGCCATTACCTTCAGTCCATTTTCCTTCGCTATGCGGGGAATAAGTTCATGCCCGTCAGTACAGGAGAATGTTCTTATCCATGCGGTAAACGGTTTTATTATCTCCATTCGCTGCCGGATCTGTTCCTCGCTGATGATGCTGCCGGGCGCCTGACCCTCCACATATGAGCTGAAGCAGAGGCCATGGATTCCATTCTCAAGGAAATCCCTGAAAAGCTTCTTTAAATCGGCAGTTGATTTGTTGCTGAAGTCCTCTCCCGTCAGAGACAGGTATTTATCGCTTCTGTATGACATAATATCTGGTTTTTTATTTTTATGGTATGTTATTATTTACGTGTCTGTCAATGAAATCGTCTATAAAGTTACAGTATTGCACCGGATTGGAATGATTCGACCCCTTAATTAAAGTTACCGGTATACCGGCACTATTAACGCATCTGAAGTCAGAAGAGCATTCTGGTTCTGAACTGAGCCTTGACACACGGATCAGAGTTCTCCCCTTCTTGATACCAGCATTGCCTTAATCTCCCGGGCTTTGTCCTCTGTCAGGTCATATTTCCACATCACCACAATCGCCAGCAAGGCAGTCACTGCCGGAATAGTAATATCAGCAATCCTCAGTTTGGTGAGCGTTTCAGCAGCCTGAACTGCAGCATTCTGGTCAAATCCAACCAGTTTCAGCACAAGACCGCCCAAAACCAGGGCCAGTGCCTGTCCGAGCTTTACCATCCACCAGTATATTGCGCCAAAGGTTCCCTCTTTACGGGGCATGCCGTTATTCAGTTCGTCAAGGTCGCACACGTCCGCCGTCATGCTCATCATCAGTGTGAACAACCCGCCTATTCCGAATACCATCAGAGGAAGCGGCATAAATATCAGCCAGGGATTAACCGGGTTAAAGCCCCACCATTTCAGGGAATAACCTATAATTGAAATAAAGGTTGAAATGATAAATGCGTTGCGTTTACCAACCCTGTTCGCAATAGCAGAGATAACCGGGATCACCAGGAAGGCGGTAATTATTGCTGATACGGTAGAGAACCAAGCCGGCCAGTTTCCCGCCAGTCCATAGTCGCCCTTGAACATGTAGAATACAATTATGAAATAACTGAATGATGCTACAAGTTGAAAACCATTGAATACCAGGAATGTTGCTGCGCAGAGCCTCATGAAAGGTATGTTTTTTGATACCTGGGCGATTCCCCTGAACAGATCCATAAGATTGGAGAACAGTGTCTTGTATGTAATCTTGACTCTCCCCTCCATTTTTGAAGCATCGATGCCTTTGCAGAATATTGCTGGCATAACGCCCAGAACAATACAAACCGCACCAACAATCATTGAGAGTTTCCTGACTCCGATAGCCTGATTGTCAAACAGATTGGGATTTGCAATCAATACCCAGAACCATGGCACGATCATCCATGCCACCTGCCCAAGTGTCTGGGAGAATGCCATCAGTCGGGTACGTTCATTGTAGTCTGATGTCATTTCGTAACCCAGTCCTATCAGGGGGGTGGAAAAGATTGTATTGCCTGTCAGGTATATCAGTGAAAAAATGAGGAAATACCAGAAGTTGTACATCTGGGAATTATCGGGAGAGAGTTGCCAAAGGACCGCGAACAGCACTCCGCTAAGAATGGCACCGGCAAAAATGTAGGGTCTTCTGCGGCCAAATCTCGATTTTGTATTATCAGAGATAAAACCCATTATTGGGTCTGTTATGGCATCATAAAAACGTGGCAGTCCGCCAAGCAAACCAGCCAGGAAAGGATCCATCCCGAAGGCTGTCAGCAAAAAGAACATAAATACTCCAAGTGCTCCAGGCAGCAGGTTGTTAACCAGATGGCCGGCACCAAATGCCGCTTTCTGAACAATGGGTACCTTGTCTCTCTCAGCTGTTACATAATGACTCATAGGAAGAAAATTATAGTTAGATGTTCAACACTTCTGCCAATACTCAAAATATCCGGGTTTGCAGAGCGGTAAATTTAAGTTTTTCTACACCTGCAGGATAGATATCTGCTATTTACCGCTCACTTCCGTGTATACCCTGACATAATCAACATACATCGTCTGGGGGAATGGGGTATCGGATGTAGGAAACCCAACATAATCGCCACCGACAGCCACATTAAGAATCATGAAGAAGGGGTGATCAAAGACCCATTCACCTGTCAGGTCACCGGGTTCTATTACCTGGTAGAGCTCATCATCAACAAAATAGTGTATAAAATCCTCGCCCCATTCCACAGCAAAGAGATGATAATCAATGTCAAACCGGTTGTTTGCGTACCCATAGCTCTTGGTAATTGCGGCGCCTCCCGAATAGCCGGGTCCGTGTACGCTGCCATGGATCACGTTTGGCTGCTGCCCCCGGTACTCCATGATGTCTATCTCACCACACTGCGGCCATGGATTGGTTTCTATATCTGCACCCAGCATCCAGAATGCAGGCCATATGCCGGGTCCCCACGGCAGTTTTATGCGGGCTTCAAAACGACCGTAAGCCTGGTCAAATTTCCCCTGCGTCCTGATCCTGGCCGAGGAGAAAGAACCCCCGTTATTGATTGCCGTTATTTTCAGCGATCCATCTGCGACAATAACATTCTGTGCATCATTGGTATAGTTTTGCAGTTCATTATTGCCCCAGCCGCCAGCTCCAAGGTCAAATGCCCATTTTGATTCGTCAGGAGCTCCGTCGGCATCGAACTCATCCTGCCAGACCAGCTGATATGTACGCTCTTCCAGTCCCGAATTATTCTCACAACCTGCCAGAACAAACAGGCCTGCCAGGAAGAGGATACCCCTGATCAGAAATTGATTATTTGATTTCATTCTTAGTGATTTTACCTGTTTATGAATTTTGTTTCTCAGTTAAGCCGAAGCTTCAGTGTTCAAGATGTTGAAACTGAAGCCTCAGCCAATCAATGTTATTTCCAGAGATAAATGTTATCATACCACACATTGGTCAGGTTGGCAGTAGTAATCCCGATCTGGGCAACATCACTTCTTGTCAGACTGCCTGCAACTACCCCTCCAAGGGCAGTAATATCAATATCTACAGAGACCCATGTGCCAGCAACTATTGCCGGGGTTGTTCCGGTATTGATATTAACCTCCAGGGCAGATGCTTCAACTGCTCCTCCTGCAAAGTCAACCAGCTTCACATTGAATACATCACCTGTCAGATCAGTATCATCAGTGTAAATATCAAAATGAATATGTGTGAATGAAGACAAATTCTGCCTGTTGGTGGAAAAATCAATTCCATGACAGACGATACCTGCGTTCTTTTTGAGGGTGTTGTTTCCGTCTATGGAAACCTGGGTGACAGCTGCGCCTCCGCACCATCCGGCATCGAAGTTGGCAATAGTGATGTTGGTGTAGGCATCACTGTAGATGGAGACCACATTGGCGGCGCTTCGCACAGGCGGTGCAGGTGCGGCAGCTGTTGGTCCGGCAGCTGTGCTGCCGCCGTCATTGTAGAAATAGATGTTGTCTATCCAGACGGTGGTAGCACCGGAAGGCTGGCCCACAAATATATACTGTGCCAGGTGAGCCCTCGTTGTCAGGCCTGTGAAATCACTCAGCGGAATGTCATAGCTCACCCACACGCCCTGCGCCGGTGAAGCAAAGTCTTTCTGGTGCTCAACATCATCACCTCCCCCATATGCTCCGTCAGCGCCAAAGTCAACAAGCTTGACACCGAAACCGGTGAAATCGGCTGACCATACATCAAGGTGCAGATGGGTCATGGTTGTTGCATCCAGCGTTGACGAGGTTGTCTCCACCCCGACAAAATTGAGAGCTGAATATTTCTTCGTAGCATCTCCGGCAACGGACACCTCCTCATAGGTTGCAGCAGACCAGTCGGTTCTCCAGGTGTCCACAGTGACATTGGTGTATGCACCGCTGAACAAGGACTTCACAGTTGCTGCTTCACGCGTCGGTGTCGGTGCCGCGGCTGCCGGCTCTGTGGCCGTGCTGCCACCAGATTTGTAAAAGTAAATGTTGTCTACATAGAGAGTGCTCAGGTTGCTTGAAAGCACCATCTGGGCAAGGTCCGATCTTGTCTGGTTTCCGGCGAAGGCTGTTATCGGGACATCCACCGAAACCCATGATCCTGTTGCCAGCGCAGGTATATCTCCGCTGGCAGTATGGACAATTGTGAGTATATGGCTTGTAGCCTCCGCAGTACCACCACCGAAATCAACATTCTTTATTGAGAGCGACTTCGACATTACTTCATCAGGAGTCCAGATATCAATATGGAAATGTGTCATGCCGGAGGCATCAAACTTGTTGCTGCTAAAGTCAATGCCTGCGAAATTGGTGAATGAATATTTCTTCGCATCATCACCCGAAATCTGCAGATCTGCAACATCAGAATCATCCCATTCGGCTGACCATGTAGTAACAGTTCTGTTGGTATAGGCGTTACTGAAAAGGGATATTACATCAGCGGGATCCCTTGCAGGTGGTACGGGGGCAGCCACAGACGGAACACCCGTTGCTCCTCCTCCGGAAGTATAGAAGTATAAATTATCAAGATATATATCACCACTGCCGTCGAACTTCAGCTGTATTACATCACCGAGATTAACCGGAGAGAAGGCAGTCAGGGGAATATCAACACTTGTCCAGCCTGTCGTGGGAACGGTGAGTACATAGGCCTTTTCCACGGGTCCGGGGCTTATCAGAAATACATTGAGTCCCGAGGAGTTTACTGTCCAGAAGTCCAGGTGCAAAAATTCCATTCCGGTAACATTCTGACTGGCTGCCAGCTGTATACCCTGGTAATTCAGCCCGGCAAACTTCAGCGTATTGTTTCCTGCCACCTGAATCTCAGAGACAACCGTAACCTGACCCCAGTCAGGGTAGTCGGTGCCTGCCAGATTGGTGTAGGCATCTCCGTAGATGGAGATCACATCAGCCGCATCCCTTGCCGGTGGAGCAGGTGCGGCCTCTGTTGGCTCAGTAGGTGTACCTCCCCCGTTACCGTAGAGGTAGAGATTATCAAGGTAGAATCCCGACAGGGATGATCCCAGGCGTTCAAGAATTATCTGTGCCAGTTTGCTCCTGGAAGAGAGTCCGGAGAGAGCAATATCTACGCTTATCCAGCTTTGCGAAGCCAGAGGGCCGGCAATCTCATAAACAAGGGTGGGGTCGTTGCCGTCAAGGGCTCCATCGGGACCCATATCCACCAGTTTTACTGCCAGTTTATCCGAAGGAGCAACTGCATTCGGAATCCAGATGTCCATATGTAGATGCGTCATACTGCTGGCATCTATTGTGGGTGAGGTGAACTGAATTCCTACAAAGTTGAAGTTGGTATAGAAGAGGACATCATCATCGCCAACCTTGAAATCAGCTGAGGTGGTAGTCTGGTAAGGTTGCCAGTATCCGTTGTAGAAATCGACCGGCACATTCACGTATTGATTGCTGAAGATGGAGATGACGTCTTCCTGGTCTTCTGAGGGTACCGGGGCGTGTGTAAAATCACCCGAAGAATTGACAGTCAGTGATCCCCTGGCATCCTCGCCGCCGGCAGTGGCTGTGATAACGGCTGTCCCTTCACTCAGCACCGAAACCAGTCCTGCTGCATCCACACTTGCCACACTTTCATTTGACGAAAGAAAGGTAAACCAGGCAGGTGCTGCAATTACTGTCTGGTCGATTCCGGTTGGCATGTTAAATGATACTCCCAGTCCGCCAACAGGAAACTTCAGGCCGTTCACGGCTGATTCAACTTCATCATTTCCCCCGAGTATAATCGGCTGCCGATGAGCGATTGTTCCAAGCTTTTCAAACTTCACCTCATCAATCCAGAATGTATATCCCAGCCCCTCTTCGGGACCTTCAGAATAGAAGAACATACCCTTTTCCTTTGTCAGCCTGGAGGGATCAGGGATTGGAATTATATATTTCTTCCAGTTTGTGTTTACAGCGACATTCTGCATTGAGACGAGGTACTTTGATTCACCCAGGTCATTGCCGAAGCCAACCAGGTCGATGGTTGCGGATTTTGAAGCTTTGGCCCAGAAGGTGAGTGCATCATAACCGGAGAGATCCCGTCCGACAGTCGTGAAATAAGTGCCGCCGGCATAAGCCCCCAGCGGATCCTCGAAGTCAGGCACCTCGAATCTCATCGATGCCGAACCCTCATATTTAACATCCTTGTCCACATCAAAAGCAGTTACCTTGGAACCGCCAAATGCTGCGTAGTTAAGTCCTGCACTGAAACCATCGGTGAAAACTTCAGGTGTAGTGGGATAGGAAGCAAGCTCCAGTTCATCATAATCCCTTGTGCAGCTGCCGGAGCCCGCGAGCACCAGGGCAGCGAAAAGGAGAATTGCTGACCAGTTATATGTCTTGTTTTTCATTTGAATCTCCATTTTTGGTTACATGCCGATATTAAAATGCAAATAAGTCCTGATCTCCCATTCATTACCTCTGGGATAACCCGGCACAGTGGGATCACAGACCATATCTCCGTTTACGTCTATGTTCTTGACAGGACAGTAACGGGGTGAATACTGGTCAAGAGAACGCCAGTTGAAACGGATGCCTATCCGTGTCTGCGGCAGATCGACCCATTTGGGTTTTGCCACGGAGGTCGACAGGTCTGCCTTTATCTGAAGAGGATATGTCAGGTTGAAGTCGCGATGATAATCATAAGGACCCCAATCGTTGACCTTAACCATCGAAATCAGTTTTGCCTTTTTGTATATCAATCTGAGATCTCCGCCGTACCGACGTATCAGTCGTTCGTCGCTTCCATTTGATTCAGCGGTCCCGGCAAAGAGATTGGCAATCAATCCCAGGTTGGGTGTTGGCTTGGAGACTATACGGGAGTATGCTTCCCAGAGGTCACGTGCCGGCGGAGCGCCGTCAAACGCAAAGGTCGCGCGTCCGTCTGCCAGTATACCAATGGCAGCATCCTGGGTTGTCGGATGATGACGGTATACGAATCCGGCGCTGATTGCGAACGGAGCATCTTCACTCTCGTCGTTATCCCATTCGTACATCCAGGTGGCGGGTGTCGGGTCATATGTTATCAGGAACTCTCCTGCCACTGTCTCCCTGTTCTGTCTGACAGCAAAGGGGTCATCAAGAATATTCCTGGCTCTTCCCGGAGCCGGCACATCTCCCGGCACCGGACCAATGACGGGCTTCTGCCACAGGAAGTTGGGAGCAAACTGGAAATCGCCTACCAGCACTGTCAGACCGGTCAGAAAGTTGAACTGGTTTCCGCTTCCGCTGTCCTTAAGTCTCCAGCCCGTAAAGGTCTTTGTATAGTCAGCACCCCCGCCGGCAACCAGTCCCATTGCAGCTCCCTGAGCATACCAGTTGACAGGTCCGGCGGAGAGGGTCAGTTTGGCCTTGCCGCCCCAGGTGTCACTGGAATTGATTTTGTCTTCATAAACGGTGTAGTTGCCTGACTCTCCTTCCACGAGCTGGAAAGTCTCGCCAACTCTTGGCTGGCCTGCCCATATACCTCCAAGTTCCAGTCCTACCGGCCCCATCTGCCTCTTGATATGAAGTGTGGTCCTTCGTGTCGGAGGAGAGGGTATGGCAAATGAACTAACCGCCGGCGCCTGCTCATCAAGGTCCTCATGATAAATTCCGGTGAGGTCAAAACCGGCAACCGACCTGCTGTATTTGACCAGCACAGCCGGGTTGGCTCCCCACCAGAGCTCCGGTCCGAAGGCAACCTTCAGACCATTCAGCGCCCTCTTTCCGTTAATCTCAAAGCCGAAAGGTGCCTCACCGTTGTATATATCCATATTAGGACCGTAGTTGGCTTCCGGATAGAGGCCGAAGAAGTCTCCCTCATAGCCCCAATGGTAGTGACCGGTGCGGTAGAAGCTGGTAAGGTCAAAAAGTTTGGCGTTCCAGGTAAACTCAGCACTGTAAACCTTAACGCGGTTCAATGCCGATAACATCAGATTGCCATCATCCGTATTCACTTCGCGGGCACGGCCCCGGTTCTCATAGAAAATCTCATCAATAGGATTCTCGGCGATATTGCCAAGGACGTTAATAGCAACCTTTCCGCGAAGATTCGGGGCAGGATTTGCTTCCACATCAACATAAAACGACTGCATGTGATCGAAGCCCAGTTCATCAGGGTATTTCAGGGCTCCCGGAACAGGGTCAACCGGCGTAGATATCCTGTTGCCCCCTGTACTGAATGTTGACAATTCAGCCCTCAGCCCGCTTACACGTACTTTTTTGACCTGCTCGCCAACCAGTGCCGCTTTGTCGCCTCTCGCCTGCAGAACGGTACTGCTCATCTCTATGCCCGAAAGGTGTCTCTCCAGTGACCCGGGAGTAACTCCGGGGGCATAAGGATTCAAGGTATGAACCTCCTTAAGGGCATAATATGCTGCCCGGGGATAGAGCTGATAGAGTCCCCGTTCATTTGTCGGACCCTTGGCGCATATACCGAACCACTCCTCATTCATATTATTTTCGCCGGCCACATAATCTTCCAGGTAGCCTCCGTTGTTCCAGGAAGCGTTATTGTCATGAACATCAAGGTTGGTGGTCTGGCCAAATTTCCACCAGCCGTCGCTGAACTGGAAGGTGAAGCCCCCGATGCAGTTGCCCGCGTTACCCATACCTGCAGCATTTTGGTAGATCTCTTTCCAGTTGTTTACCATATAGTAAGCCTGCGACTGCTGATCTTCGTCATTTTCAATGGCATTGAATGCATCGGCACCAAATTCGGTGAACATAATGGGAATGTCGAGTACATCCTTGACTCGCTGAAACGCATCGCCAAAAGATGCTCCCCTGTACATGTTCACGCCAAAAATATCCACATCCTTGCACTCCTCTGCTATGATATCCAGGAAAAGCAGATCACCGTTACAGATTGCCACGGGATGTGTTTTATCAATATCTGACATCACCTTCGCCGCCTCGTTAAAAAGCCTGTAAAGGTGACGTGCCCTGGTAGTCGACTTCCTGTCTTCCACCGGGATATCTTCCGTCTCGGCGCCCTCCCAGAAAAGTCCGTAATTATTTTCATTGCCCAGCAGAAACATAAGCAGCCCGGGTGTATTCTTATAGGCGTTTACCATCTCTGTTACTTCGGAAAGCAGCAGCTCGCGAACACGCGGATCGGAGTACTCGGTGTTCGGAACCCACTTGCCGCTAAGGGTGAGACCGTACCGACCGAACGAATGGTTAAGCATTGTGTAGATCCCATACTTCTCGTAGATGTATTCAATCCATCTGGCCGGAACACCTGTATACTGACGGACAGCATTCACACCCATATTTTTCAGGAGTGACATCTCAGCATCGAGAGCAGCCTTGATGACGTCGTCAGATTGCTTCCACAGACTGTAGGTCACGGTAGTACCTATTGGGAAGTAATCCCAGTTCATTCCGTTGATCATAAAATCCTGGCCGTTGACTGCCAGTGTGATTCCGTCATCTTCCCTCTCCACAGTAACCTTATCAGCCTGCGCATTCACGGCTGATGATACTGTAAATAAGAGAATTAGAAATCGCAGAAACAGGAGATTTTTTTTCATACTATTCAGGTTTGAGATTGTCTGCTTACTTTGTTGTTCCTCATTACGGCGAGTTTTCATTTATATAACTTGTACATCACGCTACGAAACGATTTCACAAGTAAGTTCAAAGTTGTTTCAACACCTCATTTTTCAGGAAAGAAAAATACATCATAGGCAATCAGAATATACAGCAATACTACATCACTTTTATGTTATGTGCCTATGGTGCAACATCTTGCAATTTTTTTTGCGCGTCATTGGCTCAACATACAGAAATAAAGTGTACATCAGAGCGAGAAAGATTTGCAGGAAAGAAAGAACCGCACTGTTGACTGTTGATGTATAATCGAAGAGGCAGCGGGATATAGATTTTATACCAGATAGTAAACGGGACTGGCACTCTGATCAAGCTTCATATCTGCATCAGATAATTCACGGGACTGGCACTCTGATCAAGCTTCATATCTGCATCAGATAAT
>CALMRD010000022.1 GCA_937871625.1 uncultured Bacteroidales bacterium
CAATTATATCATTTTCTTTCAGCAGTGATTCCTCTTTCAGCAGATTTCTGTTCAGAGCGAGCCTGAAGGTGACGCTGCGCATCCCGGGGTGCCTCTCAATTATCAGCCGGCGCAGTGATGCCGTGTCTGCTGCGGTATAATCTTCGGAAGCATTGCCGGCAACCTGTTGTGCAGCACCAAAATAGAGAACAGTTATGCGCGCCGCCATTGTCAGTGAGCCTCCAGCCAGTTGTTTCCCGTACCGGTGTCAACCTCCAGCGGTATTGCCAGATCAGCAGCACCCTTCATCTCTTCAGTGACCAGTATCCTGAGTTTCTCCATCTTGCCAGTATCAACCTCGAAGATCAGTTCGTCATGCACCTGCAGTATCATCTTTGCCTCGGGCATCTCTCTCCCAAGCCTTTCTGCGATCCTGACCATGGCTATCTTGATGATGTCAGCAGCACTGCCCTGTATTGGAGCATTGATGGCGTTGCGCTCTGCATTGCCCCTGACAACCTGGTTCCTCGAATGAATGTCCGGAAGCCAGCGCCGCCGGCCGTACATAGTAGTCACATATCCCGACTCCCGTGCACGGCGGATACTCTCATCCATATAGGCCTTCACACCGGGGTATGAACTGAAATACCCGTCAATCAGCTCTTTGGCCTCCTTGCGCCCTATGGTAAGCCTTTCTGACAGTCCGAAGGCGGAGATGCCGTATATAATACCAAAGTTGGCGGTCTTGGCTCTTGCCCTCATCTCACGGGTCACCTCCTCCGGTGCAATGCCGAAAATCTTGGCTGCCGTGGCCGAATGAATATCCTGCCCGGAAAGAAAATCCGATATCATTGACTCGTCACCGCTGAGGTGAGCCATCAGCCTCAGCTCTATCTGAGAATAGTCTGCGCTGAGAAATGTTTTTCCCTCAGCCGGTATAAATGCCTTTCTTATCTCGCGCCCCTCGGCGTCACGCACCGGTATGTTCTGCAGGTTCGGATTTGTGGAGCTGAGCCTGCCTGTTGATGCAACGGCCTGGTTATATGTAGTGTGTATTCTGCCGGTGACAGGACTGACCAGGCCGGGCAGAGCCTCTACATAGGTAGAGAGCAGCTTTTTGATCCCCCGGTATTCGAGCACCTTGCCGATGACAGGGTGCCTGGAGGAAAGCCGCTGAAGCACCTCCTCATCGGTACGGTACTGCTTTGTCTTTGTGAGTCGTGCATTGTCATCGAGCCGCAGCCTCACGAAGAGCAGCTCTCCCAGCTGCCTGGGAGAGGAGATGTTAAATTCCTGTCCGGCAAGGGAATATATCTCCGCTTCAAGTTTTATCAAAGTCTCACGGAGAGTGACGGCGTAGCTGTTGAGAGCCTCACTGTCAAGCATAACCCCGGTCCTCTCCATATCGGCCAGTACTGCTATAAGGGGCATCTCGATGGTGTCAGCCAGATTGTCAAGCTCCTCTTTTTTTAACATCGGCGCAAACTTCTCCTTCAGCTGCCAGGTGACGTCGGCATCCTCAACGGAATATTCCCTGAGACTCTCCATGTCAACATCCCTCATGTTCTTCTGTCTGGGTCCGCGCTCGCCTATCAGCTCCTCAATATGAACAGGTTCATAGTTCAGGTAGCTGGCAGACAGCAGGTCCATGTTGTGGCGCATGTCAGGCTCAAGAAGGTAATGGGCTATCATCGTATCAAACAGGCGACCCCTGACCCGGATGCCGTAGCCTGACAGCACCTGGATGTCAAATTTCAGGTTTTGTCCCGTTTTACAGATTTTTTCATCTTCAAACACTCTCCTGAAAGGCTCCAGCAATCGCAGCGCCTCTTCTCTGTCGGGTGGAAGCCACAGCATGGTGCCGGATCCCTTCTGCCAGCTGAAGGCAATGGCCACAAGCGAGGTGTTTAGCGGATCAAGGGAGGTGGTTTCGGTATCAAAGCAGAATTCCCGGAGGGCTGCAAGCCGTGCTGCCAGTTCTTTTGCTTCCTCCATGTTCAGGGCAACGGTATAATCGTGGGGTGTATTGCTGATGTTAGCTGCGGATGAAGGTGTTGCAGCGGCGGTGTCGCCGAATAGGGTACCCTGGTTTCCGGGCCGGCCTTCAGCGGCAACATTTCCAAAGAGCGTTCCCTGGCCGTCGGAACCGGGTTCAGGGACAGCATCGCCGGAGAGTGTAAACGCTCCGCCGGAGGAGTCAGCTGTGGAAGCTGTTTTTCCGGATTCATCCGTCTCGGTATTAGCGGACCTGACCTGTGTTGATGCCGGGAGTCGTGAAGCCATGGTCCTGAATTCCAGCTCCTCATAGAGCGTTCGCAGTGCCTCCGGATCTGTCCCGCTGCGGTGAAACTCCTCGTGACGGAATTCCAGGGGCACATTCTGCTCTATGGTCGCCAGGCGTTTTGAGAGGAGTATCTGTTCCCTGTTTTGCTCCAGAATATCCTTTTGCCGGCCTGAGAGCTCCGAAGTCCTGCCCAGAAGGCTCTCAATGTCACCGTGCTCGCTGATGAGTTTGCAGGCTGTCTTAGGGCCTATTCCCGGGGCTCCGGGGATGTTGTCAGAAGTGTCGCCCATAAGGCCGAGGAGATCGGTAATATTGGACGGCGCGACGCCGTACTCCCGCATGATCTCCTCCTCTCCCCATATTTCTGCCTCTCCGCCACCTCGCCCCGGCCGGTACATCTTTACCGTGCCGGTGACAAGCTGGGCAAAGTCCTTGTCAGGTGTCATCATATATGCCATGAAACCCTCTTCCGAGGCCCTGCGAGCCAGGGTGCCGATGACATCGTCAGCCTCAAAGCCTGGCACCTCAACAATGGGAATACGGTAGGCCTCGAGCAGGCGCTTGATATAGGGCACTGCTATTTTTATATCCTCGGGGGTGGCGTCACGGTTGGCCTTGTATGCCGGATAGATCTCATTCCTGAAGGTGGGACCGGGCGGGTCAAATACAACGGCTATATGCGTAGGATTCTGCTTCGTAAGAAGATCCTCCAGGGTAAGCAGAAATCCAAATACCGCGGAGGTATTCATCCCTTTGGATGTCACGCGAGGATTCCTGATGAATGCATAGTATGACCTGAATATCAGAGCATATGCATCAAGCAGAAAGAGTCTTTTATCCTTTTCTTCTGCCATCACCGGTTGTCTGTTGCGTACCACTCGGCAAACGAGTTGGCCGTCTCGTAAAGCTTTACGCTGTGAAGAGAGACCCCCTCCGGTAACTTGCCGATGATAATTGCTGCAATTTCCGCAACGATATTTTCGCACGTCGGCTGGTATGGCGAGACAATGACGTTGGTGAAGTGTTTCCTGTAGCTTTCAACAAGATCCGCAGGCGCCAGGCCTGAGATCATCAGGGCATGGTCAAACCTGTCAACAACATTTCCCGTTACGATCCGTTTCAGATCTCCGAAGTCGATCACCATGCCGTTGCGGGGATGATCTGGATCATCCATCGGGTGGCCCGACACTGTAACATAAAGAAGGTATGAATGGCCGTGCACGTTACGGCAGGGACCGTCATAATTCCACAGCACGTGCGCCATCTCAAACCTGAATTCCCTGGTTACCCTGATAACAGACATAGTACAATTGTTGATGCTCACAAAAGTAAACTATTTATGACGATTTTTGTTTATCACGTTAATTATCACTGATATTTACAACTTTAAATGTCAGACATAATTATTAAAGCGTAACTTTGTGGCCTCAAAGTAATAGAGAATGAAACTTGCATGAGCTGCAACTCATAAAAGGATATGATCGTTTTTCATGCGAGACACATTCTACCAATGAAATATCAATTAAATAATCGAATGAATAGCAAGATGATGTTGACCATCCCGTTCCTTGCAGGAGAGAGCTTCAGAAAGCACGGCAGCAACAAGGCAATGGGATTTGTGGGAGAGGATGTAATTACATACAATCAGCTCAGTAACCGTACTCAGGCTGTAATCCGCCTTCTTGAAGATTACGGGGTTCAGAAGGGAGACCGGGTGGCTCTCCTGAGCGGCAGCATGCCAAACTGGGGTGTGACCTACCTGGCAATAACCTCAATGGGAGCTGTGGCGGTACCCATACTGCCTGACTTCACGGCGGGAGAGGTGACAAATGTGCTTGTACACTCGGGGGCCAGGGCGATTTTTGTCTCCAATGCCCTCAAAACGAAAATAGAAGGGTTCAAATCCGAAACTCTTCAGACGGTATTTTCAAATGACGATTTCTCTGTGATCACAGGAAGCAACGGTGCAGGCTTTGATCCGGAGGGCACGACTGAAAAGGAATACCCGGTCGACGAAGAGGACCTGGCGGTGATAATCTATACATCAGGTACCACCGGCAAGTCGAAGGGCGTAATGCTGACACACAAAAACATCTGTTTCACCGCGCAGCAGGTACTCACGATTCAGAGAGTGGTGGAGAGTGATGTCTTCCTGTCAATCCTGCCTCTCTCACACACTTACGAGCAGACTCTCGGTCTGATACTTCCGATCTTCAACGGGGCTTCGGTATATTACCTGCGCAAGGCACCCACACCGTCGGTGCTTCTGCCTGCACTTGAGATGATAAGGCCGACTACTATGCTCACCGTGCCACTGATAATGGAAAAGATATATTTCAACAAGGTGGTGCCGACATTCGAGAAGAACAGGGTTGTATCCTTCCTATATCACAAAACCCCTGTTCGCAGGCTTCTGAACAGGATTGCAGGGAAAAAGGTTTACAAGACATTTGGTGGCAGGCTGCGCTTCTTCGGCGTGGGAGGTGCAAAGCTCAACCCCACGGTTGAGAGGTTTCTGCTGGATGCAGGCTTCCCCTATGCCATCGGTTACGGACTTACCGAGACCTCTCCCCTGCTGGCAGGCACGAAGGTCGGTTCCTGCAGACTGGGTTCCACCGGTCCGGCCATGGAGGGAGTGACACTTAAGGTTCACAACCCTGACCCTGTCACTGGCGAAGGTGAAGTATGGGCAAAGGGCGACAATGTCATGAAAGGCTATTACCGCGAGCCGGCGATGACGGCTGAAGTAATTACACCTGACGGATGGTTCCGTACCGGGGATCTTGGACATCTGGACAAGGAAAACTACCTGAGCATAAGGGGGCGACTGAAGAATATGATTGTTGGTTCAAGCGGTGAAAATATCTATCCTGAAGAGATAGAGTCGGTTATAAACGATTTCGGGCACGTGATTGAGTCCCTCGTGGTTCAACAGAAGGGCAAACTTGTTGCAATGGTTCACGTTAACATTGAGGAGCTGCAGGCAAAATACCAGCAGATGAAGAAAGATATTACGGATCATGCTGAACAGCTGGTGGATGAATACCTTGAGGAGCTTCGCAGGTATGTCAATTCGAAGGTAAACAAGTACAGCCAGCTGCAGCTTGTCGTTTACCAGCCCGAACCATTTCAGAAGACAGCAACGCTCAAGATAAAGAGATTCCTCTATTACTGACCCGGAACCGGGGGACGGATACCGGTGTTATGTGACTGCCTGTAATGCCGTCCGGGTTTTTTTTGTTAATTTGCGCCAAATTCACTGCCTATGTCGGTCGCCAAAAAGTCGCTGCTGCTGATCTTCTCCATTCTTCTTGTTGATCAGATACTTAAGATCATCGTCAAAACCAATATGGTCATTGGCGAGGAGATCCATGTGGCAGGCAACTGGTTCCTGATACACTTCCTTGAGAACAATGGCATGGCCTTCGGGATGGAGTGGGGCGGCAAGGCCGGCAAGATAGCCCTTTCCGTCTTCAGGATGATGGCCATAGCAGGGATCTCGTGGTATCTGGCCGGAATTATCAGGAAGAAAGCCCATATCGGTCTTGTCCTGTCAGTCAGTGCTATCATCGCCGGTGCTGCAGGAAACCTGATTGACAGTGCCTTCTACGGCCTGATCTTCAGTGAGAGCTGGCACACCCCGGCAGTATTGTTCCCCGAAGGAGGAGGATATGCTTCATTTCTGATGGGACGGGTGGTGGATATGTTCTATTTCCCCATCATAGATACACAATGGCCGGATTGGTCGCCGATCAGACCCGGACAGTCATTTGTCTTTTTCAGGCCCGTCTTCAATATTGCAGATACATCAATAACCCTGGGGGTAATCGCCATTCTTCTATTCCAGAAAAAGTTTCTCGAACAGAAGAAGTTATAGCGCATAGATACCCGGTTCTTTTTATCACCAGGCCTTAAAAAATTGTCCGGGTATCACATTTTCTCTTATTTTTGAGCTTATTACAGGCCGGAAAGATGTCAACCCTAGCAGATATCAGGAGACCCGTCACCGCGGAGATGAGTGAGTTTGAGTCCTACTTCAGCAAAACGCTCCATAGTGATATCCCCTTTTTCCATGTAATCCTGAATAATATCATACGTCGTAAAGGCAAGCAGTTAAGGCCTCTTCTCGTGTTCCTTTCCGCCAGGCTCAACGGCACGATAACCGAGACCACCTACATAGCTGCCACCTTTATCGAACTGCTTCACACTGCAACACTGGTGCACGATGATGTTGTTGATGATGCCTCGGAAAGGCGCGGACTGCCAACGGTAAATGTGCTCTATAATTCAAAGATAGCAGTGCTGGTGGGCGATTACCTGCTTGCACAGGGACTGCTTATCAGTGTTTCCAAAAAGAGGTTTGAAATGCTTGGCATAGTCTCCGATGCTGTGCGGGAGATAGTGAAGGGAGAACTGATACAGCTGCAGAAGACTCGCAAGCTAGATATCAGGGAAGAGGATTACTTCCGCATAATAAGGATGAAGACTGCGGCACTCATTGCCGCCTGCACTGCATGTGGCACCAGCTCCGTTACCGATGACCAGGAGACCATCGATAAGATGAAATTGTTTGGCGAAAATGTAGGAGTGGCTTTCCAGATTAAGGATGACCTCCTTGACTATACCAGCAACGGGCTTACGGGAAAACGAGAGGGGAATGACATCAAGGAAAAGAAGATCACGCTGCCGCTCATCCATGCACTGAGGGAAGCCGGACCGACAGAGAGAAGGAAGATCAAGCGTATTATCCGCAAAAAGAAGAAATCGCGCAGCGAGATCAGGGAGGTGATCACTTTTGTGAAAAATAATAACGGCCTTGAATATGCCGAGACAAAAATGCAGGAATATGCCGACAGGGCCTTACATATCCTTGAAGTATATCCTGAGTCTGAGACGAGATCTGCATTAATGGAATTTGTAATATTTTCAACACTGAGAAAAAAATGAAAGATGTTGCCCGTTTCCTGTCACTGGAGAAGTATGCCATTGCAGGAGTTTCACGCGATCCGAAAAAATTCGGACAGGTAATGTTTAAGGATCTTCGCAAAAAGGGGATGGATGTTGTTCCCATTAATCCCAACACCGACACAATCGACGGTGTGAAATGCTACAGTTCGGTGAAGGAACTTCCTTCCGATATCAGGGGGGTTATTTTCATGACCCCAAAGGAGGAGACCGCTGCCGCTGCCCGGGAAGCAATTGAACACGGGATAAAAGACCTTTGGATCCAGCAGGGGGCAGAAACCAAATCACTGGTTGAGGAATTTTCAAAGGAAGATGTGAACTTTATTCACAACCAGTGCATCCTGATGTTCTGGAAACCAAACGGCGTACACTCCGTTCACCGTTTTCTGAAGAAAATCTTCGGGGGACTGCCCGCCTAGCCGGAAATTTTCAAATGTCAGGAGGTTAAGGAGTCATAATAACCCCTGCTATTCACTGTAATTCAGGTGCTTAACAAGACTGCACGGGATGATTGTTCCACGTGGAAAATAGTCATTTTTTGAGTGCGGCGAGCACAATCGCTGCCTTTTGCTTACCGATTGCCCCTTCAAGTTCTTCTGCGGTGGCTTCTGCCGCCCTCCTGACTGAACCGAATCTTTTCAGCAGTTTCTCCTTGGTCTTCTCCCCTATGCCCGGGATCTCATCGAGAACGGAACTGTTCATACCTGCACTCCTCCGGTTGCGGTGGAAATTGATACCGAATCTGTGTGCTTCATTTCTCAGATGCTGAATTATCTTTAGCGTTATGCTGTTCCGATCAAGGTAGATCGGCACGGAATCGCCGGGGAAATAGATCTCTTCCAGTTTCTTTGCTATTCCTATGATAGTAATGCGGCCTCTCAATCCCAGTCTCCCGAGGCTTTTAACAGCAGACGAGAGCTGGCCCTTCCCGCCGTCTATCACTATCAGCTGGGGCAGAGGTTTCTCCTCATCAAGCATTCGGCGGTAGCGGCGGTATATCACCTCTTCCATCGAAGCGTAGTCATCGGGCCCGGTAACACTCCTGATGTTGAAATGACGGTACTCCCTGTTGCTGGGTTTTCCGTTACGGAAGACGACACAGGCAGCCACCGCCGACTCTCCCTGTATGTTGGAGTTGTCAAAACACTCAATATGAACCGGGAGAAGAGGCATGTGAAGGTCCTTTTTCATCTTTTCAAGATTCCTTTCAGTCCGATTCTCCCTGGACTTTGCGGCAGCTTTTTTATGTCGTTCTAGCTTGAAAAACAGGGCGTTGCGCTCTGCAAGCTGCAGCAGCTTAAGCCTGTCGCCTCTCCCGGGGACACTGTATTTGATCCCCTCTTCCCTTATATCAGGCAGCACTGGCATTATAATTTCGGGAGAATCGCTTGAGACCCTCTGCCTGATCTCCGTGACAGCCGTGGAGAGAACCGATTCCCTCTCCTCCTCCAGTCTCAGCTTCAGTTCAACTGACCAGGTCTGTACCACGGCGCCCTCTACCACCTTCATATAGCTGACATACAATGAGTTTTCATCCTCAGAGCAGCCGAAGACATCGACATTCCTGACAGAGCTGTTGACCACCACCGACTTGCTCCGGTAACGTGAGAGGATATCAAGCTTTTCCTTTATTTTCTGGGCCTCCTCAAATTTCAGTTCAGCGGCATAGCCTTTCATCTCTTTTTCAAGATGTGCTGTGACTGAACTCATGTCACCCCTGATTATCTGCCTGATCTTCAATATATTCTGATCGTGTTCACTCCTGCCGACAAGGCCGATGCAGGGGGCTTTACAGTTACCAATATGATATTCGAGACATACCTTGAATTTACCTTCCCCGATCTGTTTCTCGTTCAGCGGAAGTGAGCAGGTCCTGATCTGGAAGAGCTGCCTGATCATTTCAAGCAGCATACGTACTGCAGGGACAGAGGTGTAGGGACCGAAGTAGGATGATCCGTCAGCCACCAGTTTACGGGTCATGAAAACACGCGGAAACTGCTCATTTTTAATGCATATCCACGGATAGGTCTTATCGTCTTTCAGGAGAATGTTGTACCTCGGTTGATGCTTCTTTATAAGGGAGTTCTCGAGAAGCAACGCCTCGGATTCGTTGTCAACCACAATATGACGGAGCTCTGCCGCCCTTGACAGCATCACCCTCGTTTTACCCGTCTGGTTACCTGAGAAGTATGAAGCGACTCTCTTGCGAAGATTTCGGGCTTTGCCCACATATAGAATTGTGCCAGAGGCGTCTATGAACTGATAGACACCGGGGTTATCGGGCAGGTCCGGTACTGTTGAGTGTATGTTTTCTTTTCCTGGCAATCAGGATTTGGTTTTATTTCACTTTCCCCAAAGTTATAAAAATGAGGAATTGAATAGAACAGGACATTGAATGGTGGCAATATGCCTGTCAGTCAAATATTTAGACTATAAAACAGTGAGTAATGCTCTACTCCACAAAGAGCGGGACATGACGGAACGCCACTCCGTCAAAGAGTCCGCGGTCACTAAGCTTGAGTTCCGGAATAACCAGCAGTGCCATGAAGGAGAGGGTCATGAAGGGAGCATCAAGCCTGCATCCGAGAGACCTGACGCTCTCCGAGAGTCGTTCATACCTGCGTGCCATAGCTGTTACAGGTATATCTGACATAATTCCTGCCACAGGTAATTTGATGATCTCCGCACCGTCACCGGAGACGACTGACATTCCTCCACGCGCGTCAGCTATCATGTTTATTGCACTGATTATGTCGCGGTCATTGGTTCCTACTGCTATGATGTTATGGCTGTCGTGCGCCACCGAGGATGCCATGGCTCCGCACTTCATTCCAAAGCCCCTGATAAATGCTACTGCCGGGGGCCTGTCGTTGTATCGTTCCTTAACCACGATTTTCAGGATATCCTCATCCGGACGCGCTTCAACATACCTGCCTGAACCTGCTGCTGCTGTCGCTGAACCAGTTATCAATTCACCGTTACGGGCAACGATGACCCGTATGCGATTACCGGTATTTTCAACTTTAATATCGCCGGGCAGCAGGTGGCTGCAGTAGAAGCAGTTTACCGCAACTATTTCTCCCGGTGAAAAGAGTGTTTTCACACCGTCATATACACATTCTCCGTTGATGAACGTCCTTTTTATATTCATCTTTTGCGGATCATCGACAATGATAAAGTCAGCCGGATCTCCGGGTCTGAGGAGTCCCGAATTCAGTCTGTAGTGCTCTGCACTGTTTACTGATGCGGCCCTGATGACGTTGAACAGATCATACCCCATTGATGTCAGTCGTGCCACGAGCCTGTTTATATGTCCTTTTTCGAGTGTTTCCGGATGCAGGTCATCACTGCATAGCATAATGTCTTCAGGATTTGATACTATCAACGGAGCAAGTGCTTCCAGGTTCCTGGCAGCACTGCCTTCCCTTATCAGTATCTTCATTCCTCCTGCTATCTTCTCCCGTGCCTCTTCAAGTGTTGTGCACTCATGATCGGTTGTGATCCCTGCCCTGATATATTTATGGAGCTCCTTACCCGTCAATCCTGGCGCATGGCCGTCAACCGGCACTCCGGACTTCCTTGCGGCCTCCAGTTTGCGAAGAACCTCCGGGTTATCATGGATTACTCCCGGAAAATTCATCATCTCTGCCAGGAAACCTATTTTATCATTTTGGAATAATTCAATTATATCATCCGCGTCAATACGTGCCCCGGTGCTCTCAGAATCCGTTGCCGGAACGCATGAAGGTGCACCAAAAAGTATTTTCAGAGGTACTTTACTGGCATTATCGGTCATGAACCTTACTCCCTCCTTACCAAGTACATTTCCTATCTCATGCGGATCAGCCACCACCGCTACTGTTCCGTGTCGTACGGCTGCCACAGCAAAATGTGATGGCACAAGCATGGAACTCTCTATATGCACATGTGCATCCGTCAATCCGGGCATGATATAATCGTCCGGTCCCGTCTTCGTCTCCTTTATGCTTTCAATTTTACCCGCTGAAATAGTAACAATTCCCTGATAGATGCGCCTCTGATGAACATCTATAATCTTGCCGGAAATATTCATTTTATTGTTTTAAAAAAGCGTTCCACGTGGAACACTTTCAATTATCTGCCAAGATACATTATCAATATTGAAATATCAGAAGTTGATACTCCGCTTATTCTTGATGCCTGCCCTATCGTTGCCGGTCTGATCTTTGCCAGTTTTTGCCGGCCCTCCGTTGATATTGATACCAGCTCTTCGTATTGGATGTCATCTGAGATCTTCAGATCTTCCATTCTTTTTATCTTGTCGGCTACGCCTCTCTCCCTCTCCAGGTATCCTGAATACTTAATCCTTATTTCTGCTGCCTCAATAATATCTCTTTTGGCTTCCGAGCTATTGTATCCCAGTTTTTCGGAGCCTTCCATTCTTTCTAGCAGGTCCTGCAGATTTACCTGAGGTCTTGCAGCGATATTTATTGCTTTAATCTTCTGACTGATCGGGCTTGTGCCCCGACTCTCCAGGAACGAGTTTATTTCTCCGGGGGAAATACTGCTACTGCCCAGAAATTTCTCAAGCTCCTCAACCAGATGATATTTATGCTTCATCCTCTTCATCCGTACCTCACTCACTGTTCCAAGGCTGTAGCCTTTGCCTGTCAGACGTTCGTCTGCATTATCCTGCCGCAGCAGAATCCTGTATTCGGCCCGGGATGTGAACATCCTGTAGGGTTCATCAACGCCCTTGGTCACCAGGTCATCAATCAAAACTCCTATATATGCCTCATCGCGTCCCAGAATTAACGGCTCCTTACCACGCAGCTTTTGTACGGCATTTATCCCTGCCATCAATCCCTGGGCCCCCGCCTCTTCATAACCTGTGGTCCCGTTTATCTGACCGGCAAAGTATAGTCCCGCAATCTTCTTCGTCTCGAGCGTATGCTTCAGTTGCGTTGGCTGGAAGAAGTCGTACTCTATTGCATATCCGGGTCTGTAGATCACCACCTCCTCCAGCCCCCTTATCTTTTGCAGTGCCCTGATCTGTGTATCAAGAGTCAGACTGCTTGCAAAGCCATTTATGTAATACTCATTGGTCTCCCACCCTTCAGGTTCCAGAAAGAGCTGATGCGACTCCTTTCCTTCAAACGTCACAATCTTGTCTTCAACGCTGGGACAGTATCTTGGTCCCCGTCCCTTTATTCTTCCGGTAAACAGTGGCGAGAACTTAAGTCCTTCCCGCAGGACGACGTGCGCCTCTTCATTGGTGTGGGTTATAAAACAGCTTCTTTCATCACTGATCTTCATCCTGTCATTCATGAAGGAAAAGCATCTGCCATCTCCGTCACCCTTCTGTTCTGTCATCTCATTGAACCTGACGCTTCTTCCGTCGACCCTGGCACTGGTACCTGTTTTAAGTCTCTCGATCTCAAAGCCCTCTTCCCTTAACTGGTCACTCAGTCCCAGAGACTCAGGATCGCCCGATCGTCCTCCGGGCATTGTGCTGAAGCCTACGTGCATCAGCCCATTCAAAAAGGTTCCGTTTGTCAGGATCACCGCGCCAGCCCTGAATTCATTCCCGAACACTGTTTTTACGCCCTTAACCTCGCCGTTCTCCAATATAAGCCTGTTTGCCTGTTCCTGCCATATGTGAAGATTATCGGTCTCCTCGAGCAACTTCCTCCACTCACGGGTGAAAAGCATCCTGTCGCATTGTGCCCTCGGGCTCCACATGGCAGGACCCTTGCTCCTGTTCAGCATCCTGAACTGAATCATGGTACTGTCTGTCACGAGTGCAGAAAGTCCCCCCAGTGCATCTATCTCCCTGATTATCTGTCCCTTGGCTATGCCGCCCATTGCCGGGTTGCATGACATCTGGGCAAGCTTGGTCATGTCCATTGTGATAAGCAACGTCTTTGCCCCCATCACAGCCGCAATATGGGCAGCCTCACACCCGGCATGACCGCCGCCAACCACAATTATATCGTACTTGAAATTCATCAGGAATATGATAAAGCCAGATACATCTCTTCCATCTCCCTCATTTTAGCCTTCTGCTCAGCTGTTCTGTCATCATATCCGCACAAATGGAGTATTCCGTGGAAAACAACCCTTTTCAACTCCGTCCTGAATGGTACATTGAATTTCAGTGCGTTATCACGCACACGGTCGGTGCTTATGTATATTTCACCGTTTACACTCTTTCCGTTGTTGTAATTGAATGTAATAATGTCTGTGTAGTAATCGTGCCCCAGGAATTCACTGTTTATCTCATATACCTTCTTGTCTCCCGTGAAAATCAGGTCCAGTGTCCCCGGCTTCATCCCGGCATCTGATATAATCCTTCCTATAACCCTCTTCAGTGCCTTACTGTCGCGCAGCCTGAATTTCTCTATATCGTAGTGGACCTTTATTACCAAGATCTTAATATCTGAATTGCATCTTAACCTCGTTTCCGGAGTCGTTGAATTCTATCTCATCTGAGAGGTTTCTCATCAGAAAAACACCTCTTCCGTGAAGGTTCTCAATATTTTTTGGGTCTGTCGGATCAGGAAGGTTGCTGTATTCAAAGCCCTCTCCCTCATCTGTTACAGTTACATTGAAATAATTTCCGGCAGCCGTGAAATCAACCTTTACCATCTTTCTGCTGTCTCCCTTGTTTCCGTGAAGTATGGCGTTATTCACAGCCTCCACGGTTGATATTAGTATCTTGCCGTATACCTCGTCCGAAATCCCCAGTTTCTTTGAAAGTGTATCGACAACGGTCTCAACGATCTTCAGGTTTTCAACGTCTGAATTTATTGTAATGCTTTCCATCCTGTTTCCCTATTAGTTTTTATACCAACAGGTCAATTTTTTTGTTTCAAAATTTAATCATTTTTTTAACAGCCACCGTTCCGGGTCAAGTTTTTTCTTCTCTTCGTATATCATGAACTTAATGACACTCTTTCCTCCGTCACGGCTGTCACTGAAAACATCACCCAAAATTTCACCCGTGCTTACTGTATCTCCGGCCTTAACCCTGACATTAACGATGTTCTGATAAACTGTCAGATATATTCCGTGCCTGATTATTACTGCCATGTTGGCGCCAGATATGGCGAAAACCCTGACAACCTCCCCCTTGAATATAGCCTTTGCCTTTGTCTCTCCGCTCGAAGTAATCTCAATGCCAATGTTATCTTCCGTAACATTCTTTAGAACAGGATGTGGCTGAAGGCCAAAATGGCTTGTTACCAGTCCCCTGTCTACAGGCCATGGCAGTCTTCCACGGTTCTCGCCAAACGACTCCCCGATCAATTTCATCTCATTGCTCATTGGGGTCACCGCGCTTTTCTTCCTCTCTTCCTCAATCAACCTTGCAATTTCATTCTCGATCTCCTTTGCTATCTTCTTCTTCTGAGCAAGATCCTGCTTTAACTGTGCCTCCTTCTTTCCCAGCGAACTTACCAATCTCTCCTTACGGCTCTTCTCGCTGCCCAGAATCTGTTTCTGTCTCTCCTCCCTGCCCTTGAGATCCCTGACGTTCTTCCTGTCTCTCTCTAGCCTTTCACGTGTGCTCTGCAACTCCAGATAGATCGTCTCTATAGTCTCTGTCTCCTTTCTTCTGTACCTGGCTACCTGTTGTATATACTTCAGCCTCTTGTATCCCTGATTGAAATCAGCAGAAGAGAGTATGAATGCAACAGCGGGTGTGCCCTTTGTTGCCTTGTAGGCGCTTACTATAGACCTTGCATAGTCCTTCTTTAAATTATCCAGGTCTTCCTCAAGCATCTCTCCTGCTGTCCTGTTAAGGGAAATCCGGTACTCCAGAAGTGAGATCTCCTGGCCGTATTCGTTTATCAATTTTTCCCTGAGATTCAGTTTCTTTCCTATAACCCTGAGCTCATTAAGGTTCTCACTCTTTTCCGTTGCCGTACTCTTTAGCATCCTGTCAACATATTCTATCTCCTCCAGGTTTTTCTTCCTCATCTCCTCAAGCTCGGCACGTGATTGTCCGTAGCCTGCAATCAGCGAGCCTGTCAAAATCAATGCCGACAGAATTACTCTTTTCATATGCTGCTTCTACTGTAAGGCGGAAGGTTGAATTCTATCGTCTCATCATAGCCTGTAACAAGTTCATCGATTTTTACCGTAACATGAAGCTTACTCTTCTTTTCATTCATTTCAATCAGGGAAGCATATTTCATTCCACCGTCACTTTTGAAATCACTGAACTGCATTGAAAGCTCGTGTCCTGACAACGCAGACTCTATTTTCTGTCTGCAGACCTTCATTTCATCTATACATAAGCTTACTTCTCTTACCGTATCATTCTCCCTGACTCTCACCAGGATTTCATTTCGGTTTACCGGTTCATACTGTGCCCCGTACATAACAGGCATGTCTCCAAATAGTATTTTAATAAAATCGTCCGGAAGGCCGTTCTTTCTGAGGAATTCATCTTTCTCACCGATATAAACAGTGCGGTTGAACCTGTCGATGGCTGCGATCTCATTCCCCACACCCAGCAATCTTACCAGCTCAATACCCAGCGGCCCTCTCACTGAGGCAATAAAGTCCCCTTTCATGTTGATCCTTGCCGTGAAGCCGAATGTTCCCTCCATCGATGCACCGGCCATTTCAATTCGTCCCCTTCTAATAACGAACCCTCTATCAGTGATATTATATCCAGTAACCACCGTTGCGACCGCATTGTAATTGGCTGCAGCATCAGTCGCAATGGGCTCCGTACTCCGCCTCCTTCGTGAGGCAGAGCATCCCGCCAACAGAACTATCAGCAACATGACAATCGCCCATCTAGCTACTTCCCGCATTTTCTTATCTCCTCCTCCAGGTAAGTTTTCGTGCTGTCCTTTTCCAGTGATCTAATCCAGTACTCCGAAGCATCATCGCATCTACCCAGTTCATATAAGATAAATCCTATATGCTCAAGAATTTCAGGATCATTCACCTCTCCTGCAGCAATTATCCTTTGCATCTGTTTCCAGGCTTTTCCGGATTTTCCCAGCTTATAGAGCACCCACGCATAGGTATCA
>CALMRD010000023.1 GCA_937871625.1 uncultured Bacteroidales bacterium
AGGCCCTTACCCAATCGGCTGACTCCTTGTTGACTATCTGCCAGGGCCTGTTCGAACGAACCACATAACTCTCCGTTTTGGCTGCCTTGGTGACTGTCAGCCCTGTCGGGTTACCCTCAATGTTGAAGAAGGGATCCTCCGGTTCGATCTTCTTCTCACAGGAGGTGAGAAGGAAGATCGAAAGAAGCAACAGCGGCAGTACAATCAGCAGGCTGTTCTTCATTCTCAATAAAATATCTGTTTTCATTCGTCTATATTTTTTATTTCATTGGTCTAATGGAACTTGCATGAGATCTGATTATGAAATCCTTTTGTCAGCTCTCAAATATGCGAGTTTCATTTTTTGCTTTTTTGCATTTTATTTACCTCCGGAAATTGCCTGTTTGCTCCACCATACCGGTGTCTTCATGTCATTCGGGCCTCCCATCTCTTCCAGGGCGGCAGTAGCATTGGCATTATTGGTGGAGATAGTCACATTGGGATAGCCGAACCTCGTCGGGAGAATGTTGTCATTATATACTGTCCCTTCACCGATAGTGAGCACCGGGTAACCTGTACGGCGGTATTCATGATATGCCTCCATGCCTACCCAGAAGAGCGCCAGCCACTTCTGGTTGCCGAGGAACTCCTCCTTGTTGGTTGCCAGGTCCCATGAACCGAGGGGTGACGCAAGATAGGTGTCAACATCTCCCGTGGTGATTGTCACAGCCGGGTCTGAGAAGGCGCCCTGCTCTGACCACTTCACCATTGAGGCTCTTACACCTGCCTCATAATAGCTCTTTGCCGCTGCTGCACCACCTGTGATATGGTTCTTGAGAGCAGCCTCGGCCAGGATGAACTGCACTTCGGCATAGTCCATGTAGGTAGCCGGAGCGTCTCTCCTGCAGAAGACCCTGTAGTTGAGCCATGATGTACCCCTGTCGACTTCGCTTCTCTCTATCTCTGTGCAACCCGAGACGGTTCCTATCCAGATGTTGTCGGGATTGACCTCAACGATAGGATTCTTCTTCCCGATGACCGGCAGGCGCGGGTCAACATATACCTGGTTGCCGTTGATGTCTGTCTGTACGGTGAGACCTATCAGCTGCCGGGTGAGCTTCCTGCCGCTGGAGGTGAAATCGCTCTCGGTGGTAGTACCGAAGTTACTGATGTACGGATCATTGCCTGAGAACTTCACCACGGCATTGTCAGCGTTGGAGGTGAAGAGCGGGTATTTGGCCGGGTTGTTTATTATCTCGGTCATTTTGGCGCCTGCATTCATCTCACTGCGGCCGCTGATCCTGCAGAGGATCCTGAGATAGAGCGAGTTGTTGAATTTTCTCCATGCCTGCATGTCGCCTCCGTACATGCCGTCCATCGCCGGGTTCAGGAAGATCGGGCTGGTGGCATATATGTCATTGGCCTTTTCCAGATCTTCAAAGAGGAACTCGTAGACCTCTTTCTGGGTGTTGAACTTCGGCGTCAGCGTTCCGCCCAGCTTGCGGCCTGTGAAAGCCTCCTCATAGGGAACACTGCCAAACATGTCAGTCATGTTTGAGAAGAATAGCACCTTGAATGTCAGGGCAATGGCCTCGAGGGAAGGATCATCATTTTCCTGTGCCAGTTCATACATGTGATCTATATTCTTGCCGTAAGTCGCATAGTGATTCCAGAAGCCGTACCAGTCCCTGGAGTCCTCGAGAAAATAGAGATGCTCCCTGCGGGTCACACCACCGGTATGGGCGGTGAACTGCATCAGCTCGTTGTTGTAATACCAGGTCCGGTTCAGCCACTGGTTGGCTGAGTTATAGAGGATGGGCTCAAACATGCCCGAAGGCTGTATCATACCCACCAGGGTGGTGTTCGGGTTTGTGTTGATCTCCTCAAAGTTCTTTGTGCAGGAGTATAGAGATCCAAGCACAAACAGACAGATTGCCAATATTTTAAGTTTTTTCATCTCGTTTCGCTTTAAGGATTAGAATGAGAGTCTCAGGTTCATGCCCAGGGTGCGTGTCATCGGGAAAGCCCCTGCTTCTACGCCGCTGTAGACATTGGTGCCGGTCATGATACCACCTTCAGGATCATACTGCGGCCACTTGTCCCAGCTGAAGATGTTCGTTGCAAAGAGTGCTATGCTGGCACCCTGAAGCACTTTTGTCTTCTGGACCAGTGCTGCGGGAAGTGCATATTCAAGCCTGGCCTCCTTGAACTTCAGGAAGGAGGTCTCGAAGGTGTGGCTCTCACCGTTGTAGCGGTCGAGCACCCTGGCCTGGTAGTAGGTGTAGATGCTGTTGGTAACGGTGTTGTTCACCTGGCAGACCGCTGAACCGTCCTCATTGGTGGAGACAATGTTAACACCCTCAGCAACTATTCCGTCGTATCTTCCCTCCAGGGAGTTGGTGAGCTTGCCCTGGTAGGAGAGGATGCCGTTTGTTACCGAGTACCTGTGACCTCCCCACTGGTATGAGAAGACACCGCTGAGAGTCAGGTTTTTGTACCTGAGGGAGGTACTGAAACCGCCTCTCCAGTCCGGGTTAACCTTGCCAAGGAAATGGTCTGCGGTTGACTCTACCGACGGAAGACCGGTGGTGGCATCTAGAATCACCTGCCCCGAGCAGTCTACCTGCTTGCCATTATCGTCGATATAGTAGGAGCCTTCGGGTGCCCTCTGGAGGGCAAAGCCGTATATCTGGTGCATCTCCTGCCCGATATAGGAGTAGACATGCAGTCTTCCGCCGATGGTTGTTCCCATGTCAGTCTCAAAGGGCTGATCAGGATCCCATCCCTCCTGCAGGCTGACAAGAGTATTCTTGTTCTTTGCCCAGTTGAGTGTGATATCCCAGGTGAAGTCACTGCTCTTTACAGGTGTTGCGTAGAGCGCTACCTCAATACCCTTGTTGGTGATCTCCCCGGCATTGATATTCATTCCTGAGGCCCCAACTATCGGGTCTATATCCACGGAGACGATCTGGTTGGTTGTAGATGAGCTGTAGAGTGCAAGGTCAAAACCGAGACGGTTTCTGAAGAACTTGGCATCAAGGCCCAGCTCCCAGCTCTCGACATTCTCAGGCTTGATCATCGGGTCAGGGATGGTCGAAGGAAGTGCATAACCTCCGCTTATCGATGATGCCGAATAGTACTGGTCAAGAGAGTATGGGCTTGTGTCGTTACCAACGTTTGCCCACGAGAGGCGCAGCTTCGCAAAAGAGACTACCGGCAGGTTTGTGCGGAAGTCAAAGGCCTGGTCAAGAAGGACGCTTGCGGCAACCGAGGGATAGAAGTATGACCAGTTGTCTCTCGAAAGGGTGCTCGACCAGTCGTTGCGGCCCGTTATGTCAAGATAATAAGTGTCATCCCACCCGAGGGATACGAAGCCGTAAAGACTGTTAATGGTCTTGTAGCTTCTGTAATTTGAAGGATCGGGGATTATGCCGAACGGGACGTTGTTGATATGGTATACACCGTCGATGTCGAGTTCATCAAGCTGGACGGTGTTTCTCCTGTAGTGGTAAACCATGTTGTTGCCCCCGAAGGCAGCTGTCGATGTGAGCCTTCCGTCCAGGAAATCCTTCTGGTATCTCAGTAGGAAATCGGAGTTTATTTCGAAATTGGTCATCGACTGCTCCCTGTAGAAACCGTTGTTCCATACATAGGTAAGCTTGGGTTTTCTCTGGGTGCGGAACTCCACGCCCAGGTCAATACCCGATCTCAGGTCGAGGGTGAGTCCCTCCAGCAGGTGAAATGTGAATCCCATGTTGCCGAAGACCCTGTCCTTATCCGTCGTGTTAAGCTCTTCATACAACACCCTGTATGGGTTATATGATCCGGTACCAGCAACGACAAGGCTGTTTCCGTTCTCCGATATGGTTGCATTCCTGTTGATGGCATTGAACCTGCCCTCAAAATACTCATCCCTCCAGTTTGACATGGAGTTGCTGTTGTAACCCCACATCAGGTCGTACATGACTGTGGTCTGGTGATAGCCGGCCATCGGCATGTTATCACTGTCAGTACGGTAGTAGTTGACCTTGGTCCTGAAATCAATATGCCTGTTTACCGGGGTCTCAAACGAGAAAGAGTAAGCCTGTTTGTTGTACCCTGTGTTCGGGAGTATCCATTTGTTCCTTGTGTCGGTCACAGAAAAACGCACGTTCTGTCCTTCACCGTTGCTGCCGCTGATGGCTACCGAATTGTTCAGGGTGATGCCATCCTGGAAGATGCCTGTGAACCAGTCGTCCTGGTAAACGAACGGGGTGGGAGAGATGAGCCCTGTCTCCCAGTCTTTGCCCTCATACTGGTACCTTAGCTTGTCTTCGCTGAACTCTTCTCCCCAGGCATACCTTGAGAGGTTTCTTGAGGGATAGTCAGTGGTGCCTGTCAGGCTTGGATTGAGGGTCCAGAAACAATACTCATTTTGTCCTATGTCAGAGCCTGAGCCGAACTGTGTCTGGAAATCGGGCCAGTATCCTGCCCTCTCAACGACGAATGAGGAGTTTACGGTCACGCCTATCCCCTTATCGCGCCGTCCTGACTTGGTTGTGATCACTATGGCTCCGTTGGCGGCGCGTGATCCGTAAAGAGCAGTTGCGGCAGGACCCTTCAGTACTGACACCGTCTCGATATCCTCAGGGTTAAGGTCGCTGGCGCCGTTACCGAAGTCAACGGGAAAGTCGCCACCCGAGTTGGTGTAGGGACTGCTGCCAGAAGTGGCTGTGGTACCCGAACGCACCGGCACGCCGTCGACGATGAAGAGAGCCTCGTTGGCCCCATAGTTGAGTGACTGGTCACCGCGGAGCGTCACACGCATGGAGCTGATGGGACCTGTGCCGGCACCCACGGCTGTGAGGCCTGCTACCTTGCCTGCCATGCCGTTGAGCCAGTTGGAGTTGACAGCCTTGGTCAGATCCTCGTTGTCTACCTTTGTTACTGCATATCCGAGCGACTTCTCCTCGCGTGTCAGACCCAGGGCTGTCACTACAACAGCAGACACCTCTATGGCCTCCTCCTCAAGTACAACATTGATTACGCTCCGGTTGCCCACAGCGACTTCCTGTTTCACATATCCCAGGAACTGTATCTCCAGCACAGGGTTATCGCCTGTGACCCTGATGGAATAAGCTCCCCTGGCATCAGTGCTGGTACCTGTGGAGGTGCCCTTGATGACCACGGTGGCCCCGAATACGGGGGTGACACCGTCAGGCTCATACACAGTGCCTGTCACCTGCCTCTCCTGAGCCATCACCGGAAAGATTACCAGCGCCAGCAACAGAATGGCAAGAACGATCTTAAGATCTGGTTTGATTTTCATAGATTGGTGGTTTTAGATTAATGATATATAGGTTAGTGCATTGACCATGTGAATTCCTTGGGCCGTGTCATCGTCTCGGTATATGAATTCCCGAACCGGTCAGTGACGGTAATCAGCAGCGTTGAGGAGGGTGATGAAGCCCTTACCAGGAACATGTGCGAGGTGTTGCCTGTAACAAACGAGCTTGTCGGCTCAGCCCCCACATTCAGCCGCAAGGCTTCATAGGAGATGATATGCAGCGGATCCTTTGCCGTTATCCTCTCAACTGTCATGGGTGTGCCGCCCTCAGTCACTTCTACACTCCACTGCGGGTCATACCCCCAGATGTTTATCATGACGTCATTCACCTGGTTGGGGCTGGCATAGACCCCGGCGTACTCGGCGAGCGCCGCGTCGGTGGAGTTGGGTGCGAAGGCAGCCGCTGTTATGTAGACAGTGTTGAGGTCATAGCTCCGGAACTGGTAGTTCTGAGGGTAACCGATACTCTTGTAATACCATCTGATATCACGGCTGTCGACCTCCCAGACACCATATCCTCCGGGACTGCCGTCCTTGCAGATCTGGTTGCCGGCATATCCGGTCTTGCCGGTCCACCACCAGGTGGCGCATACGGCTGCCGTGTTGTGCTCGGTCACGCCGTCTGACCCAACGGTGTAGTTGATATGAGTGTGGCCGGTCACAACGTGCACTTCACTGAAGTCGTCAACAATTGAGAGAAGCGTGCTGCCGTTGTTGAGAACGATATTGCTCACCTGGTTGCCACCCGCATCAAGCGACGGGTTTCCGTAGAGTGGTGTATGCATGAATATCACTACCGGAGTGCTTTTGTCGGTTATGGCCGCCAGGTCTTTGGTGAGCCAGCTGGTCTGGGCAGAGGAGACGACGTCGTTGTAATTACGTTCTCCGACAACTCCCTGGGAAGCCCCTGTGTTGATGTATTGTACGTTGTCAAGAACCACGTAATGGACGCTCCCAAGGTTAAATGAGTAATATGTCGGGCCTATCAAATCCCTGAATGGCGCCTCCGCCTCAATGTCGCCGGTGATCCATGGATCATTGTCGTGGTTACCCATTACGTTGAACATGGGGCAGTTGACCTTTTTCATCTCGGCCAGGTATTGAGGGATGGAGAAATTGTTCGTATACCAGTAGAGATCCCAGGTCATGTCTCCCAGCGGCACCCCGTACACTTTGGTGCCAGAAGAGGTGTAGCCGGCGATGGTGGCATTCACATCAGGAAGAAATCCTGTGCTGAACTGCGTCAGGTCATCATTGCGGTTAGCCAGATGCCAGTCGGCCATCGGTACAACAACATGCTTGCTGTTGTCAGATTGTACCAGGGAGAAATCATGCTGTTCAACGCTGCTACCCCCGGCCAGTCTCCTGAAGAACTGCGGAATGTTGTCACTGTTGGCAACCTCGTAGTTGCCGGGGATGGATATGAAGACGTACCCGTTCTGCTTGGCCGAGGGGAGGTAGTATATTCCGTCGTCGTCGGTGACGGTGACTTCGTAGCCGTCTGATACCACCACGCCAGGTACCCCCTCACCGTCACTGAAAACAATACCCTTGATGGTCATGCCGGGCCTGTCCGGTATGGTGGTGCCGGTTATGACATTCACAGTCAGGGTGCCGATAACCATACTCTCCGTGCCTCGTTTTACCGTCAGCCGGTACGATCCGGAGGAGATACCTGCCGGAAGGCTGAAGGTGGCTGTCTGAGCGGTGACGGCAGTGACACCGGCAGTCCAGACACTGCCCGGGTCTGAGGTGAGCACAAACTCAATAATGTCACTCACGGCAAATCCCTGGCCGGTGATGGTGATCTCACCTCCCGGGGCCACATCCAGGGATGAGGGAATCGATATACCGGTGATCTTAAGTCCTTCTTCCTCTACCGGCGGCGGGTCTTTCCTGCAGCCGGTACAGGCGGTGATCACCGCCGCCAGCAGGATTAGAATTATTTTCCTGTATTGCGTCATGTACATTTATACTTTACTCGTTATATCCAAGATCGGTGAGTATCTCCTGCGGTGTGCCTTCTGTTCCGTATTCGCGCACTTTGCGTTGATGGTAGAAATCGATCGTGAGATCTGTCCTGTTGGTTATCATACCGGCAGCCAGCGGAGAGGCTTTTTTACCCTGGCCGGGGCCGAAATACTTCTCCATATGCTCAACCGTATTGATAGAATAGATGTTGGCCTTCAGTCCTGCCTCGTGTATCTTCCCGGCAAACGCAGGTGAGAGCCCGTCATTCTTGTCGCTGAGGTTGGTGCCTATGAACTGTGCACCGCACTCCTTCGCGAAAGCGATGATCTCATCGGTCACCTCCTCCTTTGCAAATTCATCTGTTTTGGGATTGCTCACAAGGAAGCTTGCCAGCACCTTTTCGCCAAAGACTCGTTTGATGTTCATCATCCCCTCACGTGAGAAGGTCTGAAGGAGGATCCTGCCACGTGTTTTTCCCACATTCACCCTGTCTCCGGACCAGAAGGGCACGTCGGTGCTGGTCTCCTCACCCTCAAGCGGGTTCCATCCCATGCGCGTAAGATCATCATATATCTGCTCCTCGATGCCGGGATACTGTTCGGAGATCTTCACCTCAATATAGATACCGGGCCTGTGGCCGTTGTCTGCCGGATCAGGCTCATACTCAAAGTTATATAACCCTGCCTCGTCCATGCTGACCATGCGGCTTCCATCCTGGTTGCGCTTTATCCTTTTCCCCTCGGCTATGCGAAACACATCTTCAAAGACCAGCACATCGAGACCTCTGAAGCTTTCGCGTGCCCGCTCGGGGTTCTTCACGTTGAATGCGCTGCCGGCATCGAGCTGCATGATCTCTTCCCACGTGAAGCTGCTGACAGGATCACCCTCCCTGCCGGGGAACTTCTCAGCCACGTCGGTTGTGCGTTTGAAGCTCTTGTCATGCATTATTACCAGGACACTGTCTTTCGTCCTGTGTACATCCAGCTCCAGGTAGTCGGCACCAGTGTTGCGCGCCCAGCGAAAGGCTGCCTCGGTAAGCTCAGGTGCCCAGTAGATTGTTCCCCGGTGTGCAATGACAGCATTGTCAGGCATATAGCTCTGTACCGTCATGTCACCGTTTACTTTTCCCTGTCCGCACCCGGCCATGAGTGCCGTGATAAGCATCAGCATCAGTAATTGTCTCTTCATAGTGGTCATTCATTATTTCGGGTTTGCCCTGTTCTCTCTTATCTTCCACTCACCGGTGTGGTATCTCACCTTCGGGTCTCTCACATCGTTGCATCTCACTATCAGTGCGCCCTCCTTCTCCCAGTACGATTTTACCGTGTGACCGGCCATGGGTCCGTCCTCGGGACCGCGGACGGTGACGTCATCAGGATTGACAACTATCTTCAGTCCGACTGACTCGTTCAGCATGTCCATGTCGCCGCGGCTGTTGCCACCGACGATCAGCGGCCGTGCCTTGATGAAGGTCTCAATGGTGTGTGCCTTGCCGTCATCCTGGGGGATGGGAGGGATGATCTCCCCGGTGGTGACACCCTCCTTTACCACACATTTGGCACCTACAACGTTGGTGACGGGGATGCCGTACTCCTCGGAGACGAACTTCTGGTAGAGGAACTCCGGGGAGGCTGTGAGTATGTATACCTCGAAACCGTACTCCTTCAGGTTGGCCACAAGCTGTTTCATCTCGGGATAGGTCTTGTTCTGGTACGACTCCCTGTAGCATTCATAGCCAATGGTCTCTATCATTTCAGGCGAGAGGCCGGCAAGGAAGTGAACCCTGTCTTCGACATATGCCTTGCCGACATTGTTGCCGTCTTTAACCATGCGGTCGAGGATCTTCAGCTTCTCTTTAGCCTCCCTGTCCTTTCTCTCTTTCAGGACGTTGTCGGCATATCGGTAGAGCGCCTCGTCAGCCAGGTAGTGCGGCACCTGGCCGAAGGTGGTGCCGTCACTGTCAAAGACAGCAACCTTTCTTACGTCCATGGTTATGGTGGTGTTGAGGAAACCCTCAATCTGGTCGTTGATCTCCTGCGACCAGCCGGAGATATGCCTGTAGGTCTGCGCATTAAGACCTGTGAGAAGGCCTGTGGAGATCAGCAGAACGATTGATATAAGTCGCTTCATGATTCTGTTTTTTAGTGTCCGTTATATGTTGCTCTCTCCTTCTTCCAGGTTGTGGCAGAGAAGAGGGCCGCCAGTATGCTGGCAACAATGAAAATTGTAAAGGTGGCTTCCCAACCCAGGTTAATGTTATCAGCTACAGCGCCGATCATCACCTTGGAAAGGAGAGCGTCACCCAGCAGGTAGCCGAAGAGTCCCACAAATCCTGCCGCCGTTCCTGCGGCGTTCTTGGGCACCAGGTTGATGGCCTGCACTCCTATCAGCGCCACCGGCCCGTAGATGAAGAACCCTATGGCTATCAGGGCTGAGTAGACCACGGCGACCCTGGTGGTGTCAGGGTCTGATGAGAATGTCCCGGAGAGGAATGATGCCACAGGCACTGCCTTCCAGTAGAGGATGATGCTGACCAGCACCAGCACCATGAAGATCACGTTTGCGGGTGCGCATCTGCCCTTGAACAGTTTGGAGGAGATCCATCCGATGAGCACCATTCCCGGCACACCCGCGTAGTTATGGAGTGAGAATGCCATCTTGCTCTGTTCGCTGGTGAGCAGTCCTGCCTCCTCGCAGTAGGTCGGAGCCCAGTCGCCGATGCCGTACCTTATAAGATAAACGAATACATTGGCCAGGGCTATGAGCCAGAGGATTTTGTTCCTGAAAATATATTTAGCAAAGAGTTCCTTAACGGGTATCTTCTTGTCGGAGCTCATCTCCTTCTGTGCCGGAGTGTCATTCCGGTATTTGTCGATTGCCGGCAGTCCGCACGACTGTGGGGTGTCTCTCAGGGCCCACCAGCAGAAGAGGGCAATGATGAGGGCCACGGCACTGGGTAGCACAAACACTGCTCTCCAGCTCTGTTCAACCATTATTCCGCCGCCGATGTCGGCCACGAAGAGTCCGCCAAGCAGCAGGGTGCCCCAGGCGGCGAGGTTACCCATCAGTCCGCTGCCCACGGTGTGCGAGGTGTTCCAGATGCCCATCTTGAAGCTGCGCTCATTGTGCGAGAACCAGTGCACCATAATCCTTCCGCAGGGAGGCCAGCCCATGCCTGCCAGCCATCCTATGACCAGCATGAAGGCGAAGATTATGGCTACAGAGCTGGTGGCAAAGGGGAAGAGCCCTACAGACATCATCAGTGATGCTGACAACACCAGTCCTATCACCAGGAACTTCCGGGCGTCAGACCTGTCAGAGAGGGCTCCCATCAGGAACTTGCTGAAGGCATAGGCTATGGAGATGGCTGAGAGGGCTATGCCAAGCTGCAGCTTGGTGTATCCCAGGCCGCCGTTCTCCAGGGGCTGTATCATACCCGGGATGGCGAGGGCGAGGTTCTTCCTCACAAGATAATAGGCTGCATATCCCAAAAAAGCTCCGAGGAAGACCTGCAGACGCAGTCGCTTGTATGCCGGATCTATCCTGTCAGCCGGCAGCGGCTCCTTGTAGGGCGGTGGTTTCAGAAAGTTGATCATAGGTGTGTCAGTTTGAGTTTGTCCCGTGATTTGAAGCGGGGCCCCAATATTGTCAATCTTTCGTTTGTTTCAGTCAGTTTATGATTAAGATAATGTTACATCCTCCTCTCACCTGCCGGGGTTATCCCACGGCCACGGTTTGGCCCTGAGTCGAAGTGCCTCCTCCTCCCACCTGGCGGCCATCTTTTTCACCCTCTCAGGCTGTTCTGCTGCAAGGTTGACTGTCTCAGAGGGATCGCTCTCCAGGTCGTAGAGCTCCCAGCGCTCTTCGTCGTCCGGGGTGAAATACATTGGTGTTGCGGCCCTTGCCACAAGCTTCCATTTGCCCATCCGTATGGCTCTGTTGGCTTCATGCTCCCAGAAGAGGAACTCCCTGTCAAGTTCCTCACCCCTGAGGGCAGGCAGCAGGCTGAGGCCTTCCGGAGGGATGGTTTTTGTCCCGTTGAATTTCGCGGGATAGCTTACGCCGGCCAGCTCGAGGCAGGTAGGCATTATATCGATGAGATGACCCGGCTCCCTGATCAGGGCGCCTTTTTTCTCCAGTCCCTCCGGCCAGTGCACTATCATGGGGGTGGAGATGCCTCCCTCATGCACCAGCGACTTGTAGAGCCTGAAGGGGGTGTTGCTGACGTTGGCCCACTCTTCCCCGTAGCCCAGCCAGCTGTCGGCAGGGCCTGCCATCACCCCTCGGCCGGTGCGGATAAACCTTCCGTCACGCGTGTATTCCGGTTTCCTGACCTGCAGCACCTTGTCGGCAGGCATCGGCTTGAGAACCTTCTGCTCTTCGGTGAGGGGAGTGGCCATCCTGTTGGTGAGGACAGGCTCGGCACAGCCGCCGTTATCCTGCATATAGAATATAACGGTATTGTCAAGCTCCCCCTTCTCCTCCAGGGCGGCAATGATCCTGCCGATACCCTGATCCATGATATCGATCATGGCAGCATAGGTCTCCATGCGACGCGACTGCCACTCTTTCATGGGCTCATCCTTCCACGGGATGATTGTCTCTGTCCTCTCGCTGAGACTGTGTGCCGGGGTGATGACACCCAGCTCCTGTTGCCTGTTGAAGCGCAGGACCCGCAGGGAGTCCCATCCGATGTCATATACCCCCCTGTATTTTTCTATCGCCTCCTCCGGGGCGTGAAGGGGCCAGTGTGCTGCGTAGTAGGCTACATAGAAAAAGAACGGTTTGCCTTCAGGGTGCTCCCTGATGAACTTCACAGCAGTGTCACTGATGGCATCAGTATAGTAGAAGCCGTCACCCGGGGGGATGAAGGTGTTGTTGCTTAGCAGGGTGAAGGGGTCCCAGTAGCTGCAGGAGCCGCTCAGGTTACCGAAGAAACGGTCGAAGCCCCGCTGCACAGGCCAGTTGCTTTTGTCGGCAGCAAGCTCCTCAGGGGTGCTGGCATTGTTCATGCCGTAGAGATGCCATTTGCCGGTCATGTAGGTGGAGTAGCCCGACTCTCTCAGCACCTCGGCGAGGGTAGCCGCATTCTTGTTAAGGTCATCGAGATAACCGGGCTCATCCCAGAGAGGCCTGGTGGCCAGATGACCCATGGCTGCCTGGTGCGGATAGAGTCCGGTGAGAAGGGTGGCGCGGCTGGGACTGCAGCGTGCGGTGTTGTAGAAGTTGGTGAAGCGAACACCCCCTGCTGCCAGCCTGTCAAGATTCGGAGTACTGATCTCCGACCCGAATGATCCTATGTCTGAATAGCCGATATCATCCGACAGGATGACGATGATGTTCGGCGGCTTCGGCCCTGTTGCGCTGTCGCCCCCGGCGCATGATATCAGCATCAGGCAGGTCATCAATGGCAACACAATCGCTGCCGGTGCTGCCCGCAGTGCTCTTCGCGGGCCTCTTCTCCTTCTCATCATCGGTGCTTTTTTTGGAATTGCTCTTATATCGTTTTATGCCATAACATACCCTCTGGCCATCTCAGAAAAATCCTTCACCTGCTGCTCTTCCCATGCCCTGTCCCTGCCCAGCTCGGCGGCCATGATCGCTGCCACCCCGGGTGCCAGTTCTATTGCTGCCCTGGCATCGAGGTAAAGTACTCTTACCCGGCGTGCCAGCACATCATCGACGGTGCGGGCCATCTCCTTCCTCACTGCCCATACCACTTCGGCGACGGTGAAGTCAACGCAACCGTTTAGCTTCTCTGTAAAGGCGGGGTTCTCCTGCTGCATCTTCCGTATCCCTTCACGGTCACTGCCGTATATGTATCGCCTGTCACTCCTGTCAGGATTCTCATAGTAACCGTGGATCTTCAGCGTCTTTGTGGTGCACTTTCTGAAGGCAAGCTTCCCGGTCTTCACCGCCAGGTTGACGGTATCTTCCGCCATCTTCCTGTAGGTGGTCCACTTGCCCCCGGTGATGGTCACCAGTCCCGCCGGCGACACCAGCATCTTGTGGCTGCGTGATATCTCTTTCGTTTTGGCCCCGTCGGCCCCGTGCCTGGGTGCTGCCAGCGGCCTCAGCCCGGCAAAGACGCACAGCACGTCGCTGCGTTGAGGTTTCTTTGCAAGGTATCGGCCTGCAGTCTCAAGGATGAAGTCGACCTCCTCATCAAGAGCCCTGGGCTCCAGCACAAACTCCTTCACGGGCACGTCAGTGGTGCCGAGGATAACCCGGTCATGCCAGGGCACCCCGAACATCACCCTGCCGTCGCTGGTCTTGGGTATCATGATGGCATCATCACCTCCCAGGAAACTTTTGTCGACCACCAGGTGGACACCCTGGCTGGGTCTGACGAGGGGGGGCTGCTCCGGATTGTCCATCCTTATTATATCGTCAACGAAGATGCCGGTGGCATTGATGATGCACCTGCCTTCAGCCGTGAAACCGGCGCCGTCGAGCTCATCAACGGCTACCACGCCGCTGACCCTGCCTTCGGCATTCTTGAGCAGACCCGTCACCCGGACATAGTTGACCACCGTGGCTCCCTGCTCTATGGCCGTCTGCATCATGTTCACCGCCAGACGCGAGTCGTCAAACTGGCCGTCATGGTATATCACTCCTCCCTTCAGCTTCTCACGGACAATCTGAGGTATAGCCTTTATTACATCTCTTTTGTTCATGGGAAGCGAACGTCCGAGGCTCATGCCGCCTGATAAGAGATCATAAAAGGTAAGTCCCAGTGTGTAAAAAGGTTTTTCCCACCACCTGTAGTTGGCGATGATGAAACGCTGATTCTTCACCAGGTGAGGCGCATTCTTCCTCAGGTAGCCTCTCTCGCGCAGTGCCTCGCGCACCAGGGCCACATCACCCTTCTGCAGGTACCTCACGCCGCCGTGCACCAGCTTGGTGCTGCGCGCCGAGGTGGCCTTGGCAAAATCTGACTGTTCCAGCAAGAGGGTGCTGTAACCCCTTGCCGCAGCATCTACGGCGACACCGAGTCCCGTTGCCCCTCCCCCGATGACGATGAAGTCCCATTGCTTGCCCGGGAGCTTCAGCTGACTTATAAATTCCTCTCTTTCCAATTTATCAGTAGCTTAATTATGACATATGTCAGAAAAACAGAGTAAAATTATTACAACATTTTTTTAAATCAAAACAAAAAAGAAAGAAAAAATAATAAATCGTAATATTTTAAACTTTTTTAATATTTCGGGTTGCGTTGTAATTATTACTTTTACTGTTATCTTTCCTGCATGGATCAGGGCAGGACCTTGATTTTTGCCTGCACGTGAAAAATAGGGTGTTTTTATGTAAGTTTGAATTGACATCAATAAGTCCGGCTGCCGGTCAGAGAATTATGAGAAATATCGCACAACGCCATAAGATAATACTGGCTGAACTTGAAAAAGAGGGTTATGTCTGGGTACACGACCTGAGTGAACGGTTGGGGGTTTCTGAAGTTACGATCCGTAAGGATCTGAAAGAGCTGGAACAGAGGAGGCTCCTCATCCGCAACCATGGCAGCGCCAGTCCTGTCAGTTCACTCACCATCGACCGCCACATCGACGAGAAGGAGAAGGTGCAGGTGAGTGAGAAGATCAGGATTGCCGAGGCGGCAAACCGGTTGCTGGAGAAGAACGACAGGATCATCATCGCATCGGGGACCACGGTGCTAACCTTTGCCCAGCATATCACGATCACCGATCCCATCACCGTCATCACCCCCTCGGTGAAAGTGACGCTGATACTGAGTTATAAGCCTAACATAGATATAATTCAACTGGGAGGTGCTATCCGCAAGAGTTCTGCATCGGTCATCGGGCCCTATGCCGAGACCCTCCTTACAGAGATGATGTGCAGTAAGCTCTTTATAGGAATTGACGGACTCGACCTTGACACAGGCCTGACAACAAGCAATATAGCAGAGGCTCACCTGAACCAGTACATGATCAATGCGGCACAGGAGGTGATAGTTCTTGCCGATTCCACCAAGTTCGGCAAGAGGGGCTTCGGCAAGATCTGCAAGCTGAACAAGGTGCATCACATCATCACCGACAGGAATGCCCCTGGAAATATCATACAGGTAATTCGTGATGAGGGAATAAAGGTGACCCTTGTCTGATAATATGTTGTGCAGCCTTAATGATTAAGCCTCCTGAAGCCATCCGGGCCGCAGGGGTTGCATATATTTGTACTTGTCAACCACAAAAAACAGATAATCATGGCGGGAAAATCCATACCTACATTTGTTGCGGCCCTGCTGCTTGCAGCTTTTGCCGGATGTTCAACAGCCAGGATGGCCGTCACCGGCGATCCGTCGGGCCGCACTCCCGTTGCTGAACGTGAGTTTCGCGCTGCCTGGGTAGCCACCGTTGCCAACATCAACTGGCCCAGCAAGCCGGGCCTGTCCGTTGAGGAGCAGAAGAGTGAGGCAGTTGCCCTCCTCGATCTCCTTCATAAGAACAATTTCAACGCGGTGGTCTTCCAGGTCAGGCCGCACTGCGATGCAATGTATTATAGTAAGCTCGAGCCGTGGTCTTACTACCTGACAGGTGAGCAGGGCAAAGCCCCGGACCCTTATTACGACCCGCTGCAGTTCTGGATCAATGAGGCACATGCGAGGGGGATAGAGCTGCATGCCTGGCTCAATCCCTATCGTGCACATCATCCTGCCGGCGGGGAGGTGACCGAATCCTCCATCGTCAGAAAGCGACCGGAACTGGTGCTGAAGCTCGAGGTGGAGAATTACTGGTGGATGGACCCGGCACTGAAAGGGACCCAGGATCACTCATACAATGTGGTGATGGACCTGGTGCGCCGGTATGACCTTGACGGGATACACTTCGACGACTACTTCTATCCCTATCCTGACTTCAACAACTTCAAGGATTTTCCCGATGATGAGAGCTGGCAGGCATACCGGGCCGGCGGAGGCAAGCTGTCGCGCTCTGACTGGCGCAGGGATGCAGTAAATGTGTTCATTGAAAGGCTCTACAGGGGTATCAAGGCGGAGAAACCGTGGGTCAAGTTCGGCCTCAGCCCCTTCGGCATATGGCAGCCCTACAATCCGCCTGCCATCGGTGGCGGCTTCAATCAGCATGAGACCCTC
>CALMRD010000024.1 GCA_937871625.1 uncultured Bacteroidales bacterium
TTTCCTCTCTTTCTGGTACCTCACTTGCTCGGTGCCTGAAAATGGAGGCATGATAATCCTCTTTTTCATTGTAACCCAGATAATGTTTTTCATCAGGCTCTTCATGAAGGCATGGAGATATGCATCGGTATGTGAAGCTGCCAGGTGAGTGATGCGATTAAACTGATTACCAAACTGATAATATTATTATGACAAAGAAATTTTCTGCTGTTGCTATGACAGCATTGTCCGTCTTGTTGCTTGCCGGTATGCCTTCACAGGTTTTCCCACAGGCAAAGCAGCCTGTCCTGAAAGGCACTGACAGGGTTGCGATGTTCAGTGCACAGGCTGAGATGAGAGCTACTTCGCCCTATAAGGATATGCACTGGCAGTATATCGGACCCGTTAATATCAGCGGAAGATGCACTGATGTAGAGGCCATCTCACCACGAGGCGGACAGTATGTTATCTGGGTTGGCTCAGCCACCGGAGGAGTATGGAAGTCGGTCAATGAAGGAACCACCTTCGAGCCTGTCTTTGACGGGATGCCCACAGCTTCCATCGGTGATATCGCTATTGATCCGGAGAACCCTGAGGTGGTATGGGTTGGCACAGGTGAAGCAAATATTTTTCGCAGTTCCAACGCCGGGTGCGGAGTGTTCAAAACCAGTGACGGCGGGAAGAGCTGGAGTCTGGCAGGACTGGAAAACACGCATACCATCGGCAGGATCAGGATTAACCCTGAAAATACTGATATTGTTTATGTTGCATCGCCAGGTCACGAGTGGACCCCAAATGAGGAGAGAGGGCTTTACAAGACTATTGACGGAGGCTGTAGCTGGACGAAGATCCTTTATGTGAACCAGAATACCGGTGTCTTTGACATCGTCCTTGACCCGCGCGATCCTAACACCATCTATGCAACCACCTGGGAGCGGATGAGGCTGAAGTGGAATGACCCGCGCACCTCACCCGACACACGTCATTGCGGGGTGTGGAAGTCGGTTGACGGCGGCGAAAGCTGGAAGGAGATAAACGACGGTCTGCCGGCTCCGAAGCATCGCGGACGCATTGGCATTGACATCTCGCTCTCGAATCCTGATGTGCTTTACCTGTTGCTTGACAACTATGAGATTGCCTACCAGGCAGAGCCCGGTGAGCTCGATTCATACGGCCGGCAGAAGCAGGATGTCATAAGAGGGGCCACCGTCTACCGTACTGACGATGCAGGAGCTACATGGAGACAGGTCAGCGGACTCGACGAAGAGACAAAGGTCTATATGGAACGCCACTCGGCGACATACGGCTGGGTCTTTGGCCAGATCAGGGTTGACCCGGTGGATGAGAATACCGTCTATTCGATGGGCATCCAGCTCCACCAGTCTGTTGACGGCGGTGCCACCTTCAAGCCTCTGCGGGGACCTCATGCCGACCATCACGGTCTCTGGATCGATCCAAACAACCCGGATTACCTGCTCAACGTTCAGGACGGAGGCCTTACCATCTCATATGACAGGGGTGCAACGTGGAAGTATCCCATCGATGTGCTTCCTCTCGCCCAGTTCTACAACATTGCCTATGACCTCAGCGTGCCTTTCAGGGTCTTCGGGTCAATCCAGGATCATCACAGTTTTTACGGCAGTGTTGACCTCTCACGCGGCCGCGACAAAGTATCACCGGTGGAATTCGCCCATACGCTCGGGGCGGAGGGCAGCTCCCATGCCGTTGACCCACGTGACAACAACACAGTCTATTCCAGCACATTCTACGGAGCTCTGGCGCGGGCCGAGATCGACAACTACCCTGCAAGCCGCAAGGACCTGCTGCCGGTGAGGTATGCCGACGAGCCAAGACTGAGGGGCCAGTGGGTTGCTCCTACGCTGCTCTCACCGCATAACCCCGATATCGTTTATCACGGCATGCAGTACGTAATGATGTCACGCGACAGGGGAAACACATGGGAGTTCATCAGTCCCGACCTTACCTTCAATGACCCGAAGAAGATGG
>CALMRD010000025.1 GCA_937871625.1 uncultured Bacteroidales bacterium
CTAACTATTGCCTACTGCCTCAATATAATTACCTTTGCACCCTGAAAATCTGGATTTGAAATGGCAAACAAACTTATTCTTGATAAGCTTGAAGGGGTAAAGAAACGGTTCATCGAGGTGGGTGAACTGCTTAATTCCCCCGATGTGATGGCCGACATGAAGCGCTATGTTAAGCTCAACAGGGAATACAAGGAGCTGAAGCCGGTGGTTGAAGCATATGACAGGTACAAGAGTGCCACAGACAATCTTGATAGTTCCAGGGCCCTGCTGGCGGCAGAGAAGGATGAGGAGATGCGCGAGATGGCCAAGGCGGAGATAGATGGGCTCCTGAACGTTATCCCCGAAATGGAGGAGGAGATAAGGTACCTGCTGCTTCCTGCCGATCCGGAGGATGACAAGAATGCGGTCATGGAGATACGTGCAGGCACTGGGGGAGATGAGGCGAGCATCTTTGCAGGCGACCTGTTCAGGATGTACTCCAAGTATATCGAATCGCAGGGCTGGAAGCTCGATATCAACTACTTTACCGAAGGCACTGCCGGCGGATACAAGGAGGTGGTCTTCACGGTGATAGGAGACGGTGTCTACGGAATCATGAAGTACGAGTCGGGTGTCCACCGCGTCCAGCGTGTGCCCCAGACGGAGACACAGGGACGCATCCATACCTCCGCAGCCACAGTGGCAGTGCTGCCCGAGGCGAGCGAGTTCGATGTGGAGATACGCAGTGAAGATATCCGTAAGGACACCTACTGCTCGTCAGGTCCGGGAGGCCAGAGCGTCAACACGACATATTCGGCCATAAGGCTTACCCACGTACCGACAGGACTGGTGGTCACCTGCCAGGATGAGAAGTCGCAGATAAAAAACCTGGAGAAGGCAATGAGGGAGCTGCGTACAAGGCTCTACAACCTCGAATACCAGAAGTATCTTGATGAGATCTCCCACAAGCGCAAGACCATGGTCTCCACCGGTGACAGGTCGGCCAAGATACGTACCTATAACTATCCCCAGGGAAGGGTCACCGATCACCGCATTAACCTTACTCTATATAACCTGCCGGTGGTGCTCGACGGTAACATACAGGAGCTCCTCGACAAGCTGCAGATGGCTGAGAACGCAGAGCGGCTGAAGGAGAGCGCATACTAAACAAATCATCATGAACTCGAAGGATCTCTATAACCATATTATCGAAAAGAAATCGTTTCTCTGTATCGGGCTCGACCCTGAGATCACCAGGATGCCAGACTGCGTGGCAGATGCAGATGACCCTATCTTTGAATTCAACAGGCAGATTGTTGATGCCACACACAGGTACGCAGTGGCCTATAAGCCCAATTTTGCCTTTTATGAATCCTATGGTGCCAGGGGCATGGCTGCCCTTGACAAAACCGTGAGGTACATCCATAAGCTTGACCCGACACTCTTTCTCATTGCTGACGCCAAGCGCGGCGACATAGGAAATACCTCGAAGATGTATGCCAGGGCTGTCTTCAGCGAGATGCCCTTTCATGCAGTTACCGTGGCTCCCTACATGGGGGAGGACTCAATCACCCCATTCCTCTCCTATCCGGGCAAGTGGGCAATAATCCTTGCCCTGACCTCAAACAGGGGAGCGGATGACTTCCAGTATCATGCCGACAAGGGAGAGAGACTGTTCGAGAGAGTATTGACTCTCTCGCAGAGGTGGGGCAGCGTCGACAACCTGATGTATGTCGTCGGTGCCACCAGGGCAGAGATGCTTGCCGACATACGGAAGATCGTTCCTTCCCACTTCCTGCTGGTGCCGGGTGTCGGCGCCCAGGGAGGCAGCCTGGAGGAGGTGGTGCGCTACGGTATGAACGACCGGTGCGGACTGCTTGTCAACTCATCACGGGGTATCATCTATGCTGACAGCAGCGGGAGCTTTGCAGAGGTGGCAGGGGAGAAGGCCCGTGAACTGCAGCAGGAGATGGCCCTCCACCTGGCGGAAAGACTCAGGGTCTGAAG
>CALMRD010000026.1 GCA_937871625.1 uncultured Bacteroidales bacterium
GGATGACGGCATCTTCAAGATCATTGTCAGCGGCAACGAGACATTTGATCTGCGCACCTCAAACTTTGCCTTCGTGGTTGACGGGGAGGAGCAGCCTGTGCTGTTCCGCGTTGAGCAGGCCGGTAATGTACCCTATATCACGCTGCCTGATGCCGTGAGCATCCCTGCAGCCGGAGGAGAATTCTTTGTTGATGTTGCTTCAAACGTAGAGTGGAACTACTCGCTGAGCGACGACTCCTGGCTGACAGAGCAGTCAGTCACTACCCAGAAGATAACCCTGGTTGCTGAGGAAAACACCAGCATCGACCCGCGCGAGGTGACCCTGACGGTTACTGCCACCAATTATCCCACCGTTGTTGAGACTGTAACTCTGACACAGTCGCCCGGCACCGTGGTACTGGAGGAGGATTTCAACTGGCTGGAATACGGCAGCGCCGTCTTCTACACCACCACCGGTGAGACCCGGATTGACAACTGGACCCAGGAGCAGACGGACAGAGGATGGACAAGCACAATCAATACTGTTGACGGCAGCGGATCCACTCCGCTGGTCTATGCACGACAGGGATTCGTGAAACTCGGTAAGACCAGTTACGGCGGCGACCTTATATCTCCTGCCCTCTCCAAGATTGACGGCACCATGGATGTGCAGGTCACCTTCAAAGCCATACCCTATATGACCGCAGCCGGCACAATGGATGACAACATCCTTAAGGTCAGTGTAATAGGTCCGGGAACGGTAAGCCAGGAGCAGTTCATCATTGACAACTGGCCTGTCTATCCGGCAGAGGGTGTAACCGAGTACTGCATAGGCATGTGGAGCGCACCCGAGGCTACCCGCACATTTACAATCACGGGGGCAACTGCCGAGACACAGATAAAATTCCTTGGAAATGATTACGATCTGCGGGTAGGTGTAGTAACTATCAACAAGAACCGCATCTTCATGGATGACATCAAGGTAGAGATCATACTTTAAGTTCAGTTTTGGGTAGTTGATTTGAGGTTAGGGGCGTTCACCAGTGAGGTGAGCGCCCCTTTTCCAGCATCAAAGCGAAGGTAGAGACTGGAATATCCCGGAAAGCTCCGGGTCAGGGTGATGAATAAGGTGGAGGCCTGGAGGGAGGGAAATCTTTGCCGGAAAAGATCCCTTCTTTCATGCTATTTGCCGTCCCAGCCTGCAATCCGGGCCCAGAGATGCCAGGCTGCATAGGCCTTCATGTTGGCATTCAGAGGCTGGGTGTGTGCCGCACCGCAACTGTACCAGTCGACACCCAGGGTGTGTGACTCCTGCCACCGGAGAGCCCAGTTCGATTCGAGTGAGCCGTTGTTGTCGTTATCGTAATAGCAGCCGTCGTTAGCCCATTTATCATGGTAAAACTTACCCTCCGGGTCATAGGACTCTATGTCGGCAAAGTCATACAGGAACTTTTTATGTGTGCGGCAGTAACTCCTGATCTGCTCATTGCGCCTGTGGAGGTTGCCGGTGAGGCCTGTTCCGTCAAGGTGGCCGGTCATATAGACGAAAGTAACACCGGGATAATCCTCCTCCAGTCCGGTCATAAGGCTCAGGTAGGTGCTGATGTCAGCCTCGGTGGCTGAAGAGACCTGTCCGCACCACGACCAGATGATGACATTGACGTCACCATTGGCATCGAGGTAACTGCGTGTCTCCCTCTCCCACTGGGTGAAGTTTGGGTTGCCCAGGTCGCCCGGCATGGCATAGTCGTGCAGGTCAAGGGCATCCCCGGTACCGCCGTTGTTCCATTCGTATTCCGCACCCAGGAATGATGCCAGTCCTCTCATGCCGTCGGTCAGCTGGCTGCCGTGTGAGGTATGCCCGTATGCTATGTGAAGATCAGACCGGGCTTTGTTGATCCATTCAGAAGGGATATCAGTCAGCGTTGTGGCATAATGGTCAACCAATCCCTCCTCCACGACCCTGACGTCAGCCTCTTTGGAGCATGCAACGGCCAGCATGGCCATTGCTGCCAGTAATGCAGCATATTTCTTCATAGCTGTGATCTTTGGTCTTTTGACGATGTACAGCAGTTATACTGCCAAACCTGAAAAAAGGTTGCATGCTGACATCAGTCACCTACCTTTTTGGCTGTCTGTATATGCATCATCACAGAAGCATCAGGGGAGTCTATATGCAGGGTATACAGATTCACATCTCTTTGTCGTATCTTTAACGGTGATTGGCATAATTTCCGCTGCGGTAAAGATAGCCCGGGTCTGCCAGGCGGGCAATAATGAGGCAGGACCAGGTCATCAGAGACAGCATAGCAAAAGAAGGCCAGGATACTAACAGATCAGCATCGATGAAAAGAATCTCACTTCCACTTGCTCTCATCATCATGGCAGCCATGGCAAGCTCCTGCAGCACCATAGTACAGATGCAGAGGACCTCCCCTCCCGAGGCACTCCTGCCTGCCGACAGCAACAGGTTCATATTTGTCAACTTCTATGACTACCAGGTCCCCGAGTCCATAAAAGACAGGCATGAAGAGGGTTATGCCGAGGCAGTCAAAGGTTATTGCATCGGCCTGTCAGGGATGATACAGGAAGACCCGCGGGCGGTCTTTATGGTTGCCGACACGCTGAAAAAAGGATTTACGGTAATGTCGATGCAGTACCCTGAGTTCAGCGATACAGTGAGGGCCATCTGCGATAAGTACAGTGCGAACCTTATGGTGGCGCTTGACTCCATAAGGCTCTGGGTGGACTGGGATATGTACCTGGCCGAGGATGAAGAAGGGGGCAATACGCTGACAAAGGATTTCTATCTCTACTCAAATACCTACATGACCCTTTACACGGCAGAAGGTGAGGTCCTTGACAGGTGTGCCGGCGAAAAGAGGGTTTATGTCAAATCGAGATCCACCATCTTCGGCATGTTCGGCAACCTCAATATTTCCAATCAGAAGGGCATGATACGGCTACTTACTGAGACTGCCGCGCGGGATTGCATCGGTAAATATTATCCCTTTACCGAGCGGTACACAGGGAGGCTGTACAGTGGAGGTCAGCTTACCAAACTCAATCTGCTGATCCTCGGGGGCAACCCCGAAGAGGCGATAGGTCCGCTCACGGAACTCACCCGCTCATCATCCGCCTCACTCGCCTCCAAAGCAGAGCACAATCTCGCAATTGCCAATGAAATAATAGAAAACAAGCGGATAGCCGAAGAGGTATGGAGAAGGTTTGAGGGAAGGAAGGAATGAGTGATCGTTCTGCCTCCCGGTCATTCGCCGAAGAGGTCTGGAGCAGGTTTGAGGGAAGGCATGAGTGATCGTTCTGCCTCCCGGTCAGGTAGGGAGTAGCCTCGCAACTTCCCTAAGCTGCCGCGGAAACTGTACAGGATCATTTTTTTCACTAACCGGTCAGTTCTTCTCATGGAACAGCACCTCCGGCGGCACTGTCTCTCTTGCCGTTTCCGTTCCCTCCCAGCTCACTCCCAGGCTCTGCCGGTAAAGCCTCTGGAAATAACGGACGGTGATGCTGTGCAATCCCTTCCTGAGAGCTGCCCGGCCTTCGTTGGTGATGCCGTGATGAAGCTCATCCCCGTCAACGACAAGCTCATCATCAATATAGACCCGCACCCCGTCGTCTGAGCCCGTAAAAAAGGTGTATACGCCGTCAGCGGGGACCAGGAGGTAACCATCCATGACAAGCCCGAAATTCTCAGCAGGGGCTCCCGCCGGAATCCTGATGGCGTTGACATTACCGGAAGAGTCCGCATTTTCTCTGAAATCCTTTACCGAGTCAAATTCTCCTCTGTAAAGGCTGAATCGTAACCCCTGCTCAAGCTTTGACGTATCAATCTGAAGAGCCTCTTTCAGTTCTGCTTTCCTGAAGATGCCAGTCATCACTGCGCTCTTTCTGCCTCCGGGCATTACCGTAACCGATTTGAGAATAGTCGCCGTATCCGGTTCAAGGGTCACAGGCCCTTTGTATAGCTTCGACTTTTCGTCCGGTTCACTGCCGTCAGTGGTGTAGCAGATTTCTGAACCCGGAATGCCGTTTGAGAGCTCCACGATGACACGGCCATCCGTAACCAGGTTGATAGCCTCGTATCCTGACGGGTAAGGCACCCTATAGCTAATATCCATGGCATCATACCTTGCATACTGGGCTACCATACGCCGGACAAAGTCATCATAGCCAAGCTGCTCTCGGGGCGTCCAGAGAGCCTCCGCCAGGGCGGCAAGCCGCGGAAAGACCATGTACTCCACATGCTTCTCGTCAGCCATGTACTCTGTCCATACATTTGACTGGGCGCCAATGATGTGATGCCTCCTCTCCTCCGTGATCGCTGATGGCATGATATCAATGGAATATACCTTCTTCATGTCAAGCATGCCACCTATTGCCAGGGGCTCGTTGTATTTCGACTGGTAATAATCGAGGTACACGAATGAGTGCGGTGTCATCACCACATCATGGCCCATGTTGGCTGCCCGGATGCCTCCCTCATGCCCGCGCCATGACATCACGGCGGCATTGTCAGCGATGCCCCCTTCAAGTATCTCATCCCATCCGATGATCTTCTTTCCCTTCGTTGCCATGAAGGCCTCTATCCGTTCTACAAAGTAACTCTGCAGCTCATGTTCGTCCTTCAGGTTGTTTTCAGCCATCCTCCTCTGGCAGAGCGGGCACTCTTTCCATCTCACCTTTGGGCACTCATCGCCGCCGATGTGAACATATTCATAAGGGAATAGTTTCGTAACCTCATCGAGCACCCCGGTCAGCAGCTCAAAGGTCTCCTCCTTCCCGGCACAGAAGACATCTTCTGACACACCCCATCGGTTGAACGGAGGTACTGGCTGCCCGCTGCATGAAAGTCCGGGATAGGCCTGCAGCGCCGCCACGGCATGACCGGGCATCTCTATCTCCGGCAGCACGTTGATATGTAGCCGGCCGGCATACTCCACCACCTCGCGGACATCCTCCTGTGTATAGTACCCTCCGTACCTCGTACCGTCGTAAACCCAGGGCGTCTCACTGCCGTGGCCGATGAGGGTCTCATCCCTCCATGCCCCGATCTCTGTGAGTTCCGGGTACTTTTTTATCTCAATCCTCCAACCCTGGTCATCTGTCAGGTGCCAGTGAAAGGTATTGAGCTTATGCATCGCCATCGCATCCAGCATCTTAAAGATAAATTCCTTCGGGAAGAAATGCCTTGATACGTCAAGGTGCATCCCACGCCAGCTATATTGCGGGCTGTCAATCACAGTCACACAGGGTATGGCTATCTCTC
>CALMRD010000027.1 GCA_937871625.1 uncultured Bacteroidales bacterium
AAACAGATACTGAAATGGCAAGGATACTGGTTGTCGACGACGAAAAGTCCATCCGAAACACGCTGAAGGATGTACTTGAATATGAGAAGTACGAAGTTGATCTTGCCGAAGAGGGTGCCACAGGCATAAGGATGTTTTCACAGGAGACATACGACGTGGTGCTGTGTGACATCAAGATGGCAAAGATGGATGGCATTGAGGTGCTGCAGAAGATCCAGGAGATATCTTCAGATGTGCCTGTGATAATGATCTCGGGGCACGGTAACATAGACACTGCCGTTGACTCCATCAAGAAGGGTGCCTTTGACTTCCTCGAAAAGCCGCTGGATCTCAACCGGTTGCTGATAACCATACGCAACGCACTTGAGCGGGGGTCACTGATAAGCCAGACCAAGGTGCTTAAGAAGCAGGTGAGCAAGAGGTTTGAGATCGTTGGTGGGTCGCCGGCCATCAGAGCCGTCAAGGAGATGATAGACAGGGTGGCCCCCACGGAGGCGCGTGTGCTTATCACCGGCGCCAACGGCACCGGCAAGGAACTGGTGGCACACCAGATACATGAGAAGAGCAGCCGCGCCAGGGGACCTTTTGTGGAGGTCAACTGTGCCGCCATACCGTCAGAACTCATCGAGAGCGAACTCTTCGGACATGAGAAAGGGTCATTTACATCAGCCATAAAGCAACGTATCGGTAAGTTCGAACAGGCAGGCGGAGGCACCATCTTCCTCGACGAGGTGGGAGACATGAGCCTGGCAGCCCAGGCTAAGGTGCTCCGGGCCCTGCAGGAGAACAAGATCACCCGTGTGGGGTCAGACAAGGACATACACGTGGATGTCAGGGTCATCGCCGCAACAAACAAGAACATCAGGGATGAGATAGAACACAACACCTTCAGGGAGGATCTGTACCACAGGCTGAGTGTCATCCTTATACATGTGCCTTCACTCAATGAGAGAAGCGAGGACATACCCCTGCTGGCAGAACATTTCAACACCCTGATTTGCGGTGAGTACGGCATGAGTCCGAAGAAAATCACTCCTGACGCCATCAGTGAGCTGCAGAAGATCACCTGGACCGGCAATGTCAGGGAGTTCAGGAATGTCCTCGAAAGACTTATCATCCTCTGTCAGGAGGCTATAACAGGCAGGGATGTGATAGCCTATGCCCATCCTGTCTCAGGCTTCGGTGAGATATGAAAAGGAGGCTGCGGATAGGATTCCTTGTTGTACCGGCACTACTCCTGGCCCTTGTGTCAGGGTGTGGCGGGAGGAGCGGGGAGAGCATCCCCATCCTTTTCAATGACAGCTGGTACTTCATCAGGCAGGACTCAGCCAGCATAGACCGCATCCTGCCGGGTAACATCCCCAACCACAAGTGGGAGGAGGTATCCCTGCCACATACGGCCTTCATTGAGCCGCTGACGGTTACCGGCAGGCAGTGGACAGGCATCTGCTGGTATAAGAAGATATACAGGGCAGAGCGCCGGCAGCGTCACAAACATACCGGCCTGCTGTTTGACGGCGCCATGCATGATGCCATTGTCTACCTCAACGGTGCCGAAATAGCGCGTCACACCGGGGGATACCTTCCATTCTACGTCGATCTATCCCGCGATCTGCAGTACGGCAGGGAGAACGAGATCCTCGTCAGGCTTGACAACAGGGAGAATCCCCGCATTCCTCCCGGCAAGCCTCTTGACCAGCTCGACTTCCTGTGGTACAGCGGGCTCTACCGCAATGTGAGCCTCTACGTGACAGACAGGCTGCACATCACCGCCCCGCCGGAGTCGCATTCCGTTTACGGCGGCGGCATCATGACAGGGGCGCGGGACATAAGCCGTGAGGCAGCCACCATCACCGTCTCTGTCGAAATCCGCAATGATGACAAGACACCCCGCTCATTCTGGCTGAAGAACACCCTTCTTGATGCCGCCGGTCTGGAGACCGCCTCCTCGCGCTCCGCCCTTACGGAGCTCGGCCCGGGGCAGAGCATCAGGCTGATGACCAGGATGATTGTGATGCATCCCGCACTCTGGTCGCCGGACAAACCCTTCCTCTATACCCTTGTGACGGAGCTGCTGTCAGAAAAGGGAGTGACTGACAGACGGGAGACACGTACCGGTATCCGGACAGTAAGGATCACCCCGGAGCAGGGGCTGCTGATCAACGGAGAACCTGTCACCCTGACAGGCACCAACCGTCATCAGGAGTACCCCTTTATAGGCTACGCCCTTACCGACAATGCGAGCTACCGCGATGCTTTCAAGATCAGTGAGGCAGGGTTCAATCTCGTCCGTTCTTCCCATTACCCGCCCTCACCTGCCTTCCTTGATGCCTGCGATGAGATCGGACTGATGGTTATTGATGCCATCCCCGGATGGCAGTTTCTTGGAGACTCCCTCTTCCAGCAGGCATCGCTGAGGGATGCACGTCTCATGTGCCGCCGTGACCGCAACCACCCCTCAGTGATCATGTGGGAGTCCTCTCTCAATGAGACGCAGATGCCTCTGAATCTCCTGCGTAACCTGCATGAGGCGGTGAAGGAAGAATTGCCTTTCGGGAATAACTATACATGCTGCTGGATGGATGATGTGTGCGATGTGTTCATCCCTGCACGGCAACATGCATCGGCGCCTGATTACTGGAAGGGCTACACGAAAAACAGGCCGCTCTTCATCGCAGAGTACGGCGACTGGGAATACTATGCACGGGATGCAGGTTTCAGCCAGACCGCCGGAGATGACTCCGTAACAACGGCTGCGAGCTCAAGACAGTCGCGCGGGGCAGGCGACAGCGCAATGCTGCAGCAGGCATTCAACTTCCAGGAGGCACATAATGACAACCTCTACGGACCCGCTTTTGGTGACGCCAACTGGCTGATGTTCGACTATAACCGTGGTTATGCTCCGGATATTGAGAGATCAGGTGTAATGGACATCTTCCGCCTGCCGAAATTCTCCTACTGGTTTTACCGCAGCCAGACAGAGGAGGGCCCTGTCTGTTTTATCGCCCACCATAACCTGCACTCATCAGGAAAGATGGTGCGGGTATTCAGCAATGCCGATACGGTAAGGCTGTTCCGCAACGACTCACTGCTGGCAGTCCGGGGACCCGACAGCGATTGCAACGCAGTCAATCTCATGCACCCGCCCTTCACCTTCACATTACCTGACTATATCCCCGGCACCATCAGGGCTGTTGCCTCGAAGAGAGAAACTGAGATAGCCTCTCACAGCGTCACCACCCCCGGTTCACCGTCAGCACTGAGGCTCACAGCCGACTTCAGCAACAAGCCACTGCAGGCCGACGGTGCCGATGTGGTCTTTGTCTATGCCAGCCTCGTCGACTCAGCAGGAAACCCGGTATATGACGGTAGCCTGCCGGTGCTGTTCTCAATACGGGGTGACGCCGAACTTATCG
>CALMRD010000028.1 GCA_937871625.1 uncultured Bacteroidales bacterium
AACATTAATATCCCTGGTATCAGCATTTATCATCTTACCATCAATGGATTCCACGAATTTTGAAGATTCAGAATGTGATCCTTCACCTGAAACGTTCAGGCTGACTGGTTCGCCTACATCTGAATGGAACATGAATTCATAGGTCGGATCTTCAGCCAGATTTTCAATTACAGCCGAAATATCACCACGCGTAATAGTTCTTACTGAGACATGTCTTTCTTTTTCCCAAATATGATTTCCTGCCTCAGTTCTGATGAGTGTATCTTTGTTCATTGTACGGCTCTGAGTTATCCTGGCTGTAAGAAGCCACAGTCCCGAATCCTGGGCGAAAGAAGCAGCGCTAAGCAATAACAGGGTAAAAAGAATCGCAGATTTTTTCATTTTCCGAAGATTATTCCTTCTGAAGATCAAAGCTGATTGTGTATGTTGTCTTTAACCCGGTGATGGGATTGGTCTCCTCAACAGGATCAGGATGCGCGGTCAGGAACTCGTCTTTGGCAGTGCCCTTATAAGGACCGAAGATGTAGGTCAGGGGCACGTCAACCTTGTTGGTAATGGTCTTCGGCGGCCCCCCGTTTGTATCACACCAGCTTTCGGCATTGGTGTATCGGGTTTCTGTAATTTCAGTCTCCGCTGAGGTGGCCTCTATCTTAATGGTATATGTCCCGTCATCACTGAAGGTAATTTCAACCCGCGCATCATTTATTCTCTGACCGTAAACCTCACTCTCCTCGGACACTTCGGTTATCTTTCCCTTTTTCGTGACGGTCTCATGGAAGTATCTCCTGGTCTTTCCCTGGGGGCAGGTGTGACAATCATCATCTATAACTTTATCAGTCTCCTCCGAAATGTCGAAATCAATGAAAGCATCTGCCCGTACCCTGGTGACCTTCTCAAAAGTCCAGAAGTTGTCAGTATGTTTTGACTCTTTATAGCTCATCTTATAAAGCCCGTCCCTGCCGTTGCAGAAGACCGGATACTCACTCTTCCTGTCAACGTCAAGGTCCTCGCTGACCTCAACCTTAAGAGTGCCGATGTAGGGGCATATCTCATACCTGCAAAGTTCATCAATGAATTTATCTGCCATGCCGTTTATCACATCAAACGCTCCTTCGTCATCGGGTGCCTGATCAGCTATATTTACGATCGGCTGTGCCTTCTTCATATCGATGCATTTGGCGTTTATGGAAACCTGCGAACCCATGCCGATGAGAGTGATTGAGATAAGATATTGCGCTCCCACCGAACCTGCGATAGATTTCAGCGCTTCATCGTCACCAACTCCGAGCAGTTGTTTCTGACGTTCATTATCGAGTACGGCAGCAAGGTCATTCTGATCCATATGAGTGGCACATGGCAGGAATTCATCAATTTTAATGTTTATTTCCCCACCCAGGTGAATGGCAAACAGGCTTAGTCTATCCTCATCGCCACCCTTTTCAGGTATGGTCCTGAACGAAATGTAGAACTTTGTCTCTTCTGCATAACCCGCACTGATTGTGCCGAGCAGGATAATCAACAGGAGGATCCTTTTCATTGGACAAGGATTTTACAGTTGGGTAGAAGGGCCTTTAGCTGTTCTGTCTCGCTAACGGAGATATTGGTCTCGGCGATGCCCAGCGTGTCAAGATTCTTCAGATCACGAGCTGCAACCAGAAGCGATGTCAACGGATTGATATCAATATAAAGCTTCTTCAGTGACAACAGTTGCGAAACACTTTCCGGCAGTTCTCCGATATTATTGTTAAACAGCGAAAGAACCTGCAGACTTTCAAAATTGCCTATGGATGAAGGAATTTCTGAAACCTGCTGCCTGAAATTGATGATATGAAGCTGCTCCAGTGGATAGTTTTTTGCCCTATCCAGCAAGTCCTCCAGGTCTACGGGATTAAGTTCCCTGCTGCATGTGATAAGAAGAATTTTGATGGATTTGAATTTATCCATCTGGTCTATTATGCGCTGAATTGTAGGCACTGACATGTCGATGCACAGGTAGGTCTGTTCTTCAAGGAAGTCAGGGCTTATGATGCGCGGCGACTCGTCATTTTTGTAGGCTTCAACAATCTTGTCGCGCAGGGGTTTGGCAATCAGGATATCCCCGCCTTCACCCTGAGAGACACCCTCCATCAGCTGATGCCATAACTGCATCCTGTACTCCACCTCTTCCTTCAGCTTTGCACTGTCAATCGCAACTCCCGTCTGCTGCTGCTGCTCTGCCTGACGTATCATCATCAGCTGCCTGGACAGCTCTTCAATAGTGGCCTGGGCTTTTTTTGATTCGGTTTGGTTGCCCCAGTCGGTGGTGCGGCGGATCTGCGCCATCTCAGCCTTGAGCTGGTCAGCGCTTTTCTGTTGCCCCTGCGAAAAACCCGGTATTACCGGCATCAGCAGAAAGCACAGAATGATTAATCGGTTCATGGGCGTTATAAAAAAGGTGAATAAAGCCAGAGGGCATCATTTTTTTCGTCAGTAAGCCGTGTGAAGGGCCTCAGAGTTAAAGGCCGATCTCGCCCTTATTGTCAATTTCGCGATGCGCAACAAGCCGGAACCTTTGTGTTTTACCCAGCAGGCTCGCATACTCCTTGACTGCCTGCAATGCAGATATCCCAATGGCTGAGGGTGGCAACCTGATGCCGGTTTGCCTGAACACTATTTCTGAATTCAGTTCATCTACACGGTCATTGAGAGCAAAGGTTGTCGGCAGGTACGCGAAAAGGCCGTTCAGTATAGTAATGTACCTTTGTGTCAGAACGGGACAGTATGCGAACCTGAGCTCATGAATCGCTGCCTTCAGGTACTCCACCCGTTCGAAATCCGCCTTGCTCTGGTCCTCATTGTGTTGTCTCTCCGGGTCGCGAGCCCTCAAGGCATAGATGGAATCTATTGCAGCCTGATAAGGTTCGATCTTCTCCAGCAGACTGAACCATTCTTCGTCCGCGTCGCTCTGCAGGCTGTCAAGAAGGATGGTGTGCTTGCTTCCTTCTCTCATTAGCCTGGTCTGAAGGTCAGACATCTCCCGGGTAAGGTCAGCCATACCCTTCATCTCCAGCTGGCGTGCCTCAGCCTTTGAATTGTCTGCAGGAAGGTCAGCCATCTGCTCGGTTGCATAGGCCATGGCCCATCCCTTCAGGGCGGCTGAGTCTTTGTTCTGAGAATCCTCCTTCAGGGTCATAGCCTCTTCCATTGAAATGTTGGCATGCTTCTGCATGAGCTCATTGGCGAACTTCATTTTCTGCTCCTGCGTCATATTCTTGCTGCCCTGCTTCATCTGCTGAATTTGTTCGGGAGTGAGGTTCATACCAGAATTCTTCATCATGGTCTCCCTGGCCTGCTCCTTGTTATTCTTCATCAGGTCATTGACCTCCTTCTTTCGGGCTGCCAGATCTGCCCCAAGAACCGATAAGACATTGCTGAGCTGCTCATCATAGACTCTTGTGCAATCGTTCTCGCAGACGTTGGCGGGGGGTGTTGGCAATTGCTGAAAGTATACCGAGGCGTTCATCTGGGCATCGGCAACAGGCGCCAGCGCAGCCAATCCAAGCATAAGGAGATACTTTTTCATCGCAAAGGGCTTTATTGCGGTTAGATACCTGATCACAGCTTAATAAACTCAACCCTCCTGTTCAGCGCCTTATTGGCCGGGGTGTCGTTGGGAGCCACCGGCTGGCCTTCACCCATACCGTCTGTCACAAGGCGGTCGCCGTTCACGCCGAACGATTTCACCAGTTCGTTCTTCACAGAAGCGGCGCGGCGCTTTGAGAGGTCGAGGTTGGTGGCGTCAGCGCCGTCGGCATCAGTATGGCCCACTATCCTGACCTTGACATCGGGTACTTCATTGAGGATACCGGCTATCTCCTTCAGTGTTCCGTAGGACTCCGGTTTTACTACATCCTTATTTACATCAAAATAGATCCCGTAAGTAACAAGTTTACCTTCGGTCATCAGCTTATTGCGCATGTCAGGCGCTCCCACGGCAATGCGCACGTTGCTTATCATGGCGGCACCATACTCAAACCTCAGTCTGTCCGGTTTAACGCAACCAGCAGGAAATGCGCGTGGCAGGTCAATGATCTTGTTCTGATCCTGGTAAAGACGTACACGGGTCTTCTGTACCCAGATGGCAATATGGTATTTCTGGTTCATCTGTTCCTTCAGGTTATCTCCTTCTACAAACCCGCTCAGCTTGGCGGCAGCACATGCATCACCGTAGAGCCAGGTGCTGTAACCGGGTCTGCCGAAATATTCAACCTGGAAATGGAATCCACCCTGGCCCGGTGCCGAGCCCGCATCCCATGCATTAATGTTTTTTGCCTGCATAAGCCGCATGTGCCACCCTGACATACGCTCACCCTCAAGTCCGCCTATGGGAATTACATCATATTCAATCGTATAGTTCTCAGGCAGTTTTAGCAACCCGTCAGTCCATACACACTCATCCATCACAAATTTCATCCAGTTACCCGGGTAGAGATTGGTGGTTACCACCTCGGCTGAGCCGTTGGTGTTCCACAACGCCGGGAAATCACCAACGGCATCCTGGGTGAAATCGTCATAAAAGATAATCTTCTCGCCGGGGATGAAATCATACTTTGAATATGACTGAAGAGAAGTTTGCTGATTGCCTCCGGTCTGACCACCGGCATGCTGATCATTCTTTGTCTCCGACTGCCCTGACTGCTTATCCTGCCCGGAGGTATTCTGATTTGAAGCGCCGTCCTTCTTCATGTCTGCGGCAATACTGTCTTCCAGGGTATCGAGTGTCTTATCAATGGCCTGGTCAGCTTTTTTGTTGAGCCTGTTGTTTACCTGCTGCTCAAGTTTCTTCTTAAGGTCTACTTTGATTTGTGCTTCTGCACTAATGGACAGGCTAAATAAAATTAGCACGACCATAATCCTGGTTAAGGTCTTCATCTTCGTACGGGGATAAAATAGTTGAATATTGTTTCTGGTGGGTAGTAAAATTAAAGCAAAAGAGCGATTCGCTATCATCGGTTTCATCCTCATTTTTACCGGTTTCGTCAAATATTTCAATGGGAAATTCCTGTTTTCAACCATAATGGGGGTTTCAGAGCCTCTTCCGCTTGAAGCTCTATGTTGTGTGGTGATTAATTCAATCACCTGCCTCAACGGTCATGTAGGCAGGTGATCCGATGATTATTTTGCCGTTTGTGTCATTGTTTGTAACTTTGATTAGCTGCATTTCTAAACATACCGATCATGAAAGAAGAGTTTCTCCACTGGCTGTGGAAAAACCGGCTCTTTGATGCCGGGAGCCTGAGCGACAGGGAAGCAGGGCCTATAGAGGTCATCAACCCGGGCGACTATAACCGTGATGCCGGTCCTGACTTCTTCAATACAAGGCTGATCATCGGCGGCACTGAGTGGGCAGGCAATACCGAGATCCATATCAGTGCTTCCGACTGGTACCGTCACGGACACCACACTAACCGTGCCTATGACAATGTGATACTGCACCTGGTGCATAATGAGGATACGGACGTATATACGGCCTCAGGACGGCGCCTGGTAACTGCGCGGCCGGGGTTTGACACGGCACTATGGGATAACTATCTTGACTTTGTCAATAATCCGTCGCCGCTGCCCTGCAGCGGACTGACAGGATTGACTGACAGCTTCATGGTGAAACACTGGTTGTGGTCACTGGGTGTGGAGCGGCTGCAGAGAAAAAGCAATGAGATCAGGGAGATTCTGGTGAAGACGGGCAACGACTGGGAGGAGACGCTTTACAGGCTTGTCTCGCGATATTCCGGTTTCCGGGTCAACACCGACCCCTTTGAGATGCTTGCTTCACGGTTGCCGCTGAAGATCATCAGGAAGCACTCCGACAACCTGCAGCAGGTGGAGGCGCTGCTCTTCGGAACAGCCGGCCTTCTTGATGAGGCCCTCTTCAGGGAGGCAGTCAAAGATGACTACTTTCTTCTCCTCTCCAGGGAGTACAGGGTGCTGCGCTCAAAGTACTCCCTGCAGCCTGTCGACGGCTGGCTCTGGAAGTTCCACCGGCTGAGGCCTGCCAACTTCCCCACCGTCAGGCTCTCACAGCTGGCTGCCCTTCTCACCCACAGCGATGGACTCTTCTCGAGGGTGCTCGAATGCAGCGATAATGAGAGGCTGAGGTCACTGCTGAGCGTCACCGCGTCAGAGTACTGGAACAGGCACTACCAGTTTGGCAAAGAGGTCTCCAACACCGCAGGCCGCGCCGGAAAACAGTCGGTAGACCTCCTGATCATCAACGCCGTCGCTCCCCTGCTCTTCGTCTGCGGAAAGATAAGGCAGCAACAGGAATTATGCGACAGGGCCGTCGATATCCTCGACTCGCTTCCGCCGGAAGAGAACAGTGTGGTGAGAGACTTCGCAAAAGCAGGACTGAAACCGGAGTCGGCTTTCGCCTCACAGGCACTGCTGGAGCTGAGAAGCCTCCGTTGCCGCAACCACCGGTGCCTCGACTGTGCTATAGGGTCATCACTCATCGCCATGGGACAGAAAATCAGACGCTCCAGCTCCCTGTTCCTCGAACCCTGACCTGTTGCCGGAAGGCTGTTGAAAAGCCCGTACAGTTGTTGAAACAAAAGTTATTATGCGGCGCAACTTTCTGTCCTGATACTGCGTCTATTATACAGAGACAAACTGAAAAAACCTGTTCAGGGTGAATGAGAAACTCATTCCGGCGACAAATGCAAAAAATTCTTCAAATTGTTTGAAATATTACAAATAAGAGTTGTATCTTTGCGATCCAAAATTGGAGAATTTATTAACAATCTATTGGATAAGGATATGTATTTGACAACGGAGAAGAAACAGGAATTTTTCAAGACATTCGGATCTTCAGAGATGGACACGGGTAGTGCTGAAGGTCAGATTGCACTTTTCTCCTACAGGATTGCCCACCTCACTGAACATCTGAAGCGTAACAAGAAGGATTTCAGCACTCAGAGGTCGCTGATAAAGCTGGTCGGAAAGAGAAGGCGTTTGCTCGATTACCTGAAGGACAAGGATATCAGCAGGTACCGTGAGATAATCAAGGCACTCAACCTGCGCAAATAGACTAGAAAGGCAATTACGGTTGCCTTTTTTAGTTTTCGGAGAGGATTCTCCTCTATCATTTATCCCTTAAAAATAATTAGCAGTAAATGTATAAATTGATTGAAAAAAGCATTGACCTTGGCGATGGCCGGTCAATAGTGCTTGAGACGGGCAAGCTCGCCAAGCAGGCTGACGGTTCGGTGGTTGTAAGGATGGGCAAGACCATGCTTCTGGCCACGGTGGTGGCAGCCAGGGAAGCGAAGGAGGACACTGACTTCATGCCTCTTTCGGTTGAGTACAAGGAGAAGTATGCGGCCACAGGACGTTTTCCGGGCGGCTTTCTCAAGAGGGAGGCAAGGCCGGGTGACAATGAGATTCTGATCTCCCGACTGGTTGACA
>CALMRD010000029.1 GCA_937871625.1 uncultured Bacteroidales bacterium
CTCAATCCCACCGGAGACCTCGCCAAGAAAAAAGGAAGTGGAGCCTGCACTCCACTTCCCACCGTGCTCTATTTTAAACCCACTAAAGGATGACCGGTGATGTACGCCCGTAGCTGGCATACGGTTTAACTTGCTCCCAGGCCGGTCAGTAAAATGTAAAACGTTCCGTCGCGATTGCAAACCTCATGGTGAAGTCATGAATTGCCAGGATCATGTTAACCCGGGAATCAATGGCAAGTTAAGCATTGATGCCAAAGGGTTCCTTTCTATGCGTCCCAATATCTTTGCTTAAAGTACCAGATAACGAATTCTATCCTGCCTTGGTCAGGCCCACTTCTCCTTCTGATAAAGGTGACTGCCCCGGTCAAACCTACTGCGTAATTGAATAACCTGATTGGCTGAAGCTAACGGGGAGGTCTGTTGTTGTAGGCAGTCAGGCCTGCCTTTTCAATAACTTCCACGAAGCGGGGATCACCACGCAGGAAATCGAAATCGGGATTGGTGGCAATGAGGTTGAAATAATGGCGGGGGATACGCTCCTCCAGTAATGTTCTTTCAAACCAGATAATGGATTGTTCCCGGTCGCCCAGAATGGCATACCACCAGGCAACAAAAAAGGGATGACCGGTCAGGCCGTCTATAGGGATCGGCCGGTTGATATTGATATCTATCAGCCACGTAAAAATTCCGTCAACACCTGATTTACGGTATGCCTCCATCACCTCATCCCCAAGATGACTTATTGAGGGAAATCGCCTGAAGAGTTCATACAGCGCAGTTGCCGCCTTCTCCCCTTCGCCCAGTCTGACATAATGGAGGACGAAAAGCCAGTTGTTGTCAACGAAGCCAGGGTTCAGGTCACGGGCCGTATTGCAGGCTTCGATACCCTTCTCATATTCCTCTTCAAAGTAGTAGATCCAGGCACTCAGGTTATGCACCACCCAGAAATAGGGTTCCAGTTCAACGGCACGGTCAACATGTTCCCGTGCCTGGTTTATCGGACCCGTAATCATCAGCAGCTGAGCATACCATTGATGTGCCGTGGAGAAGTTAGGATCAAGCTCAAGGGCTTTGCGCAATTCTGCCTTGGACTCTTCAAATTTACCTTCCGGGTAGGCAAGCCAGACGCCCCTTAAGGCATTCGCCTCCGCGCAACCGGGGTCAAGCTCCAGCGCCCTGGTAAAATTCTTCACGGCCATGGCAATACCTTCCTCATAGGGTTTATACCATCCCCATGCTGAGAGATTGTACCATGCATTGGCAAGCCCAGCATATGCTTCTGCAAAGCATGTATCTTCCGCAATCGCCATCTCATAGTACTTCCTGCTGGCCATCAGTCCCTCCCGGCTTATATCAAATCGCTGGACATCATTTGCCTGATGAAGCAGGAACCGGGCTCTGAGATAATAATCCCATGCTTCCGGATTCGCGGTAGGTAGCTGCTTTATCTGATTCACTTCACTTTCCGCAATGATTGCGTTCAGCCTGCCCGCAACCTGCCGGGCAATCTCCCCCTGAAGACCAAGTATGTCATTCAGCTCCCGGTCATAATTTTCTGACCAGAGATGCCGCTCTCTCTTCCCGTCAATAAGCTGTACGGTGACCCTCACTTTGTCATCCTGCCTTCTTACGCTTCCCTCAAGGACATTGCGCGCGTTGAGCTTTCGGGATATCTCCCCTGATGTAAGGTCGGTATCCCGAAAATGTTCCGACGTTGTGCGTGATATTACTCTCAGATCACTGACCTGATACAGGCTGTTCAGGATGTCCTCCATGATGCCGTCAGCGAAATACTGATTATCAGGGTCTCCGCTGAGATTCTTGAAGGGCAGTACCACGATGGATTTATCCATTGAAAATCCGGGGTGACCAAGAGTCAGCACAGCCAGAATGAGAGAGACAGCGGCTGCAAAAGCTGAGAAGACTATAACTCTTTTCCTTCTTGCCCCCGGAACAGCCGCATCAGGCTGACGGACCCCGGGAGTGACCTGCAGAGTACTATCGTTCTCCGTCTCATCATCTACAGTCCTTATCTTTTCTTCGCCCGGAGGATAACCAAAGTATTCACGAAAACACCTGGAGAAGTAGGCAGGACTCCCAAAGCCCACCCTGTATGCCACCTCAGAAGCCGTCATAATGCCCTCACGAAGCATCTCCTGCGCCTTCAGAAGACGTATCTCCCTAATAAAGTGACTTGCATTCCGCTTACCAAGATTCCTCAGTCTGCGATGAATGGCAGACCGACTCATCTGCGCTTGCCGTGCCAGCTCTTCAACATCAAAATCCTCTCTCGACAGGTTTGCCTCTACGATCTCCCTGAGTCGGCGGATAAAAAGCTGATCTGATGCAAGCGGCCCGGTCATATCTGTAAATCCATGCTGTAAGTTACGAAAATTCTTAAATTGAGGCAATCCCATGGCAATGAACGTCAATAGCAGGAGTGAAGCCGAAGCCTCACTCCCCCATCAGCACCCGTAATTCAACTTCGTGCCGGTACGGAACTCATTGAAACCCCCTTCACCGGGTACCTCTGGTTTTCCGGGAATAAAAGTTAGGTGTTTTTTTTGATGCCGGTTTTGCTGTAAGTTCCAAAAATGTTGCTTTGCGTACCATATTCAGCTCCCGAAAAAAGGAATTATGCCTGTACCTGTTACCGATGTACTGTACCTATCTGATAAGTTCGCTGGGATTGAGGCCGAACTCCCGTGTAAAGGTCCTGCTGAAATGTGATACATTACGGAACCCGGTTCTGTAGGCTGCCTCTGCAACAGTGACCTGCCTGGCCGAGAGCAGCACCCTGGCCCTGTGAAGCCTCAGGGAACGGAGGTATCTGGTTGCCGTCATGTTTGTCAGTGACCGGAATTTGCGGTAGAGCTGTGTACGACTCATATTGAGGGCATTGCATATGAACCTGACGTCCAGGCCTTCATTGCTGAGATTGGAGAACATTATCTCCCTCACATGCTTCATGAATTGATCTTCAAACCTGAAATCTGTGTCATTAGTCAACTCAAGATGTTCAATCGTGGCATATCTCTCCTGCAGCTTCCTTCGTTGTGAGACGAGCGACCTTACCTGGGTCTTCAGTTCTTCGCTGTTAAACGGTTTGGCAATGTAGGCGTCTGCACCTCTTTCCAGTCCTTCTATGCGTGAAGCAACGTCTGCCCGTGCAGTGAGCAATACCACCGGGATGTGGCTGGTACGCAGGTCATTCTTGACCACCTCAAGCATCCGGATTCCATCCGCCAGAGGCATCATAATATCGCTAAGTATGACATCCGGAACGTATTCCAGAGCCTTGTCAATTCCCTCCTTGCCATTTCCTGTCACTATGACATCATAATCATCATTGAAGAGGGTCATCAGATAACGCACCACATCATCGTTATCCTCAACGATCAGGAGCATGGGCCTCTCCTTTCCTCCCTGCCTGGTCAGCTCTGCACGCACCTCCTTCCCGGGGCTCTTCCAGATAAACCGTGAGACCCTGTTCTTCAGCTCATGAAGGTCGGGACCCTCCTCAATCGGTGCATTCCTTGTGACCGGAAGCCTGACGGTGAATTCCGTCCCGCTCCCGAATTGACTCTCAACAGTGATAGTTCCTCCAAGGAGAGTGACCAGCTCCCTTGTCAGAGCCAGGCCCAGACCTGAACCTCCTGCCATCTGTCCCGCTTCCGTCTTTGCCCGGGTGAAACGGTCAAAGACAGATGGAAGGAAATCTTCAGGAATCCCTGTTCCGTTATCGGTTACCCTTATTTCAAATACCTCCTCCCCTGTCAGCGATGTATGGACGTCTATTCTTCCAGGCGATGCAGTGAACTTCAGGGCATTCGAAACAAGATTTGAAATTATCTGCATCATCTTTTCGGGATCATGGTCAATGAGTGCCGGCCGTCGTGAGGGATAAAAGTTGAGAGATATCCCGGCTGAGGTGGCAACAGACCGGAAGAGCTCAACTATGTAGCTGATGTAAAGGTTGAGATCAGAACGTATCAGTCGGACAGGCATTGCTCCGGCGTCAAGCTTTGCCAGGTCAAGCATCTGATTTACAAGATTCAGCAGCAACCCGGCATTCCTGTTGATCACCTCGCTGCCTTCAGCCAGCCACCTTGCGGGGTCATTGCGCATCAGGTCATTCATCCCGGTGATAACGGTCAGAGGAGTACGAAACTCATGTGTAATATTTGTATAAAGCTGGGTCTTTGCATTATCCAATTCCTTCACACGAACGGTCTCCATCTGCTCAAGTCTGACACGCTGTGATATGAAACTGAGCACGAAGACCATGGCAAACCCGGATATCCAAAGAACATTCACAACAAAGAGAGATATGTTGACCGCCGGCGTCATCTCCGGCGGCACTGTGAGATAAGGATCTAAAATACCAGCAAGGATAACGGTGATCACGTAAATGACATATATTGCTATTGAATGACCCTTTCTTTTAATATTGAGAGAGAAGAAGATCAGAGCGAAACCTACTATCACCAGGCCGCCTGACCAGGGTATGCCTCCGAGCATGAGAATAGCAACGAAGGTGGCCAGTGCAACCAGGGTCTGGTCAACAAACAATAGCCATCTGTTGATCCGTCGGAACAGGATCGGATAGACGATGCCCTGGGTAAAGACTATTGTCAGAAAGAGTCCGTAAAAGATAAGTATCCTTAACTGCGGAAAGATAAAATGATAGGTTAGTGTTAGCAACAGAATCATGGATGTTACCGACACGCTTGCGATCCAGTTAATCTTCTTCTGGGCAAGTGTGTCCTTGTCGATACCCGGATAACTGAGCATTCTGGTTATCCGCAGGTCTGCCTTGCTCAGGAAGGGCGCTGCCATTCTGTTGAACAGATCAGGGGGTATGAGATCATGTTCTCACACAATTTAGTAAATTTCATGACCCGATGCAAATAAATTTTAGCTGATCCCGACACCGCAGGATAGCTTCAGGAAATTTATATCTGTCAGGAACCATTTGGACTTGATCAGGGTAAGCCTCTCGGGACCACTGAACGGGAACCTCAACTCTGCGTTTGCCACAACCATCCGGAGTTATGACATTTTGCCGGTGCCGGTGGTTCATGGGTGCATATTATTTTCTATTTTTGGAAAAGAGCCAATTTCAAACCTGTTAAGATATCTGACACCATGAAGAAATTATCCATCATTTTCATTGCCCTGGTCCTGCTCTTCACTGCTGCATGCAAGAAGAGTGACAAACCAGCCGTGAACACAATCGATGTGTCACTCACCGACGCCGAGAAGGCCGGAGGAGTGCTCACCCCCGAGATCCTCTGGAAGTACGGACGCGTGGGTTCAATAGCACTCTCTCCCGACGGAACGACGGTACTCTACACAGTTACAAACTATGATCTTGCTACCGAAGCACGAACGACCAACATCTGGTCAGTGCCTTCAGCCGGAGGGAGTGCAGTGCAGCTGACAACCGAAGGAGGGGCAGGTCCGCAGTGGATAGATAACGGGGCCAAAATTGCGTTCCTGGAAGGAGGTAAAGTCATGACAATGAACGCCGACGGCAGCGGCAGGAAAGAGATAACCGGACTGCAGGATTTTGAGATCCTCTCCTTCTCTCCGGCAGGCGATATGGTATACTTCACCCGCCGCGTGAAGCTCGACCAGACAGCAAATGAAAAATATGATCTCCCCAAAGCACAGGTCAGGATCATTGATGACCTGATGTACAGGCACTGGGACTACTGGCACGACTACTCCTACAGCCACATCTTCACCGCCTCGTTCGACGGTTCGTCTATAAGCAACGAGAAGGACATAATGGAGGGCCAGCGTTTTGATGCACCCGATGCCCCATGGTTCGACGAAGCTGACATTGCGTGGAGTCCTGACGGGAAATTCCTGGCTTATGCCTGCAAGAAGCTGACGGGAAGGGCCTATACCCTCAGCACGAACACTGATATCTACCTCTACGAAGTATCCACCGGTGAGGAGAAAAATATCACTGAAGGAAACATGGGTTATGACAAGGCACCGGTCTTCTCACCAGATGGGTCAATGATCGCATATTCGAGCATGGAGGAGGACGGTTATGAGTCAGACCTCGAAAGACTGTTCGTTTATAATATTGCTACCGGCGAGCGCAAATGGGTCTCGGAGGGATGGGACTACAATGTCGGCAACATCCGTTGGAACGGCACCGGTGAGATCTGGTTCACCAGTCCCTACCTCGGCAGGCAGCCTATCTTCAATATCTCGCTCGGTGACGGCCAGATCACGCGGGTGACGGTAAGCGACCATGACATGGGCTCGCTCCAGATGGAGAACGGTGTGCTGGTGGCTGGTATACAGTCGATGGCACGCCCAACCGAAGTGGCCACGGTGGATATGGGTTCCGGGCAGTTCTCAATGATCACCGATGTCAACGGCCACATCTATGAAAGCATTAAGATGGGCAAATCCGAAGAGAGGTATATCAGGACCTCCGACGGCAAGGATCTGCAGAGCTGGATCATCTATCCGCCCGACTTTGACCCGTCAAAGAAATACCCGGCGCTGCTCTATTGCAAGGGCGGGCCACAGGGTCCCCTGGGGCAGAGCTGGAGCTACCGCTGGAACTACCAGATGATGGCGGCCAACGGATATATTATTGTGGCTGTCAACCGGCGCGGTAACTCCGGCTTCGGCAGTTACTGGCGCGAGCAGATCTCAGGCGATTACGGCGGCAGGAACATGCTCGATTACCTTGAGGCCATCGATGACATGGCCAAAGAGCCGTTCGTCGACGCGGATCGTCTCGGTGCAGTGGGCGCAAGCTACGGCGGCTACTCTGTGTTCTACCTTGCCGGGATTCACAACAAGCGGTTCAAGGCGTTCGTATCGCACTGCGGCGTATACAATACCGTCGCAGAGTATGGTTCTACGGAAGAGTACTGGTATCCGAACAAGGACTACCAGGGTGCACCGTGGGACAAGCCTCAGCCTCCCGGATATAACCAATTCTCACCCCATACGATGGTCGATAAGTGGGATACCCCTATCCTGATCATCACCGGGGCCAACGATTTCCGGATACCATACAGCCAGAGCCTCGAGGCCTTCAACTCGGCACAGCTGTTGGGTGTGCCCAGCAGGTTGCTCTTCTTTGAGAATGAGAGCCACTGGGTCACCAAACCGCAGAACGCCGTCATATGGCAGAAGGAGTATTTCGAATTTCTGGATACCTATCTGAAATAAGCAGTTTGAGGCTCTGACGAAGGAGGAGACTCAATCCCGCACACGAAGTGTCGGGACGGCAGTGCCAGTCGGCAGTCGGCCACCTACGCCAAGGCTTCGGTGGCTAAAAGCAGTCGGCAGTTAATCAATGATTTACGACTGTGGATTGCCAACTGTGGACTTCTTTACAATTTATTCCAGATTTCTTCTATTGTTTTGCTGATCCCGGTATCAGGGTGCATCTCG
>CALMRD010000030.1 GCA_937871625.1 uncultured Bacteroidales bacterium
TTTATTCCCTTTTGGCTGGCAAGCTCGGTCGGAACTGTTAATTGTTCATCAATACACTCCCGCTGCGCCCAGGAGGAATATTGGGTAAGTTGGGAATCTTTATAATGTGCCATGTGCTCGTAAGGGATGAGCCAGGTACCTTCTTCTTTACTCAATTCCTCGAATATCTTCACATAATGCACCAGCTCTTTTTCGGTATTTTCTTCCCAGCCAGCGGTATGTTTGGGCAGTCCGCTGATTTTTAGTGAAATCTGCTTTTCCGCGGCCTTCTGATAAAATAGGTAAATATAATGTGCCAGTGATTGGGCTGAACCAATGGGTGGCTTCACCGGCGATGAACCAATGGATTGCCAGCTGACAAAGTTGGTTCTCAGATCCATTTTTTCATACAGGTGAGCGTCTGGCAGCAAAGCATAGGTATTTTTTGGATATTTATCCTGCACCATGGATGAAATGATCCATTTAGATTCATCGGGAAATTCAATATTCCCGGGATAATAAGTCAGCGGATTCCAGCCCACTGCGAAGAGGTAATTGAAAGGCTGATTGAGCAATGAATGCAGCAGCGGTTTTTTGCCAAGAGATAGGTTGGGATATACTTCCTTGGAGAACTGCTCTATTGCATTGAAATTGCCATCTGAATATAGCGGGACAAAATAGCAATGGGTTAAAGAACTGATCCCGGTGCAAAGCAGAGTACTGATGTAACTCCCGAGGTTATTATAATGGTGGGAGGAAAAGAAAATTGCCGATTTCTTGGGAGATAAAAGGAATTCTGCAATAAAATCCAGGTATTTTTGTTTATCGGTTGGAATGACAGTGGTGATGAGTTTTCCCAGATGGTCCGATATCAACTGGTTGAGGGACTTTAGCTCTTGTTTACCTGCATCATCCTTCTTGGAAGCATAGAGTTTTTGAAATAAGTAAGCCAGGTACAACGGTTCGGAGTGGGGAACATTTTCCAGGGGTATGTTGGCAAACCAGCTGGTTCTGGTTGAAACCGGATTGATACAGAACAGGGCATTCTGGCGGAAAGCATATGTAGCTTTTAGCAGGTGACGGCTCAGTACCGGTTGTTTGGTAAACACATCCCCGATACAGAGACAATAGTTAAGATTTTTAAGGATTCGGGGATCATCGCATTTGGGGTATTCGAAAGGATTATCAATGAGTGCCCGAAGCATGTGACGGTCCAGCGGAGATACAAAATCGATGGCCTCAATCTGATTGTTGTTAGCAAAATCCAGCATCGCCCTGATATCGTGCAGTGAGATCATCGGATTGATCAGAATTGCCAGCGGGGCTTTTGATTGATTTTTTTTCAGATCATCTGCAATGTTCTGAAAAATGATCTCCGGAATTTCAGATTCAAGCTTTCCGTTGCTCCGATGGTACGCCCGCCCTAACCGCATGGGATGGGAAAGCAGCTCATAAGAAAAATGTCCCCTGGGACATAGAGATCCTTCATTGATCGCGTTGGCATAGTCAAAATCAATCACATCCTGGGTCTTATTGGAGAAGATAACTTCATTAAATCCTTTCAGGATCTTGAATCGACAGCCAACTGAACAGAAAGGACAGGTTACTTGAAATTCTGGTTTGTTTGGCATCTCAAAAGCGTATTGTTCATTCATAGCATTATTTATTGATTTTAAGGTGGATGAATTATTCAATTAATAAAACTTAACCTTGGAATAATTTTAACCGAACACGTCAGGATATTTCTGAATTTTAGCGTAATTCATATCCGGCCCGTCTTTGCAGAGATAGTAAGGTCCAATATTGCAGCGGCCACAAATCCCCGATACACCCACTGGCACATGCCTGCATCGCCGGAGCAGGTTCCCCAACCAAAGGGATCACCGAAGGTTATCCTTTCCCCGGAGCGGTCAATGATATTATAAAGTAGAATCGCGGATTCTCTAAAAATATTCCGTAATAAAAATTTTTATAACAGAAAATATTTTAACTTTGCCGCGTTTTTACAACCTGCGAACAGACTTTTTTACACATAACAGAACCAAATTTTAACAGAAATGAAAAACAGATTCTTTTTAGTTATTGCTACAGTGTTTGCTGCAGCTATCATCACCAGCTGCGCCAAAGTTCCCCAGGAAGCCCTCGATGCTGCATCAGCAGCCCTCGAACAGGCCAAAACAGTTCAGACAGATGTTTATTTCCCAGTTGAATTTGCTGCACTGAATGACTCTCTTGCAGTCATGCTTCAGAACATTGAGACTGAGAAATCAAAGTCTGCAAAGGATTTCAAAGCTATCAAGGAAAATGCCGATGCTATCGCTGTCAAAGCTGCCGAGCTTGCCGGTGGTGTTGAAGCCAGGAAGGCTGAAGTAAAAGCTGAGGCTGAGACCATGATGACCGGTGTCACTGCCCTTGTTGAGGAGGCAAAAGCATTGATCCTCAAGGCCCCGAAAGGAAAAGGTGGTGCTGCTGCCCTTGCAGAGATCAAGGATGAACTCGCAGTTTTCGAAGCTTCTATCGCCGAAACACAGGCCCAGTGTGCTGAAGAAGGCGTCAATTACATGGCAGTTGTTGACAAGCTCAAGGCTGCAACAGAAGGCTTAAACGGCCTTGTTGCAGAACTGAAGGAAGCTATCACCAAGGCAGGCATCAAACTGTAACAATACCTCCAGGATAACACAGTGATCCCCGGGCCTGGTCCCGGGGATTTTTTTAACTTGCCTGCATGAAAAAAAGATCCCTTCTCGGTATTTTGTTCTACCTGGTGGCGGCGGCAGCAGTCATTTTCCTGGCGGTGCTGCTTTTCCGGGCAATGGTGCCTGAACCGCCGCAGCTGGAGGTGGAGCGTGCACGTGCTGCCATAGCAGCGGCGAGGGATCGCGAGGCTGAGGTCTACTCACCGCGTAGCTTCAGGGAGGCACGCAACAGCTATGACTCCGCCATGGCAGTGTGGAGACGGGAGAACGAAAGGTTTATCCTCCTCCGTGATTATGACCTGGTTATTTCATACTCAGCAACGGCTGAGAAGATGGCGGGGGAGGCCCTGCGTTCAACCATTGCCAGGTCAGGAGACCTGAAGGCTTCCCTCAGCACCGAGATCAGTCGTATGAAGAAGGAGATGGCATCTTTTGAGAAGTTTTTTATGTCGGTTCCCCTTCCTGATGATGTTAAGAAGAAGCATGCAAAGGGCAAGCTGCTGCTCAGGGAGGCGGAGATAGACCTTCAGAAGGAGCGCTATGTCAACGGCCATATCCGTATCACTGAGGCAAAGGAGTATATCACTGGTGCCTACAATCTTGCACGCGACAAGCTGGAAGCTTACTATTCAGGATATCAAGAATGGCAGGAGTGGGCGGAGTCAACCGTGGAGGAGAGCCGCAGGAAAAAATCATACGCGATAATCGTTGAAAAGATACCTCCTCTTTGCCATCTGTACCACGGAGGCAAAAAGAAATATACCTTTGAGGCGGAGTTCGGAAGGAACTGGATGGGGGACAAAATGAGCAGCGGAGACCTGACCACGCCGGAAGGGAACTACCTGGTCACCAAAAAGCTCTCCGGCCGATCTACAAAGTATCACAAGGCGCTGATGATCAACTACCCGAACAAGCTTGATATCCAGGAGTTCAATGAGAGGATCAGGACCGGACAGCTTCCGGCGCATGCCCGCATCGGTGACATGATAGAGATACACGGTGAGGGAGGTAAGGGAGCTCACTGGACGGAGGGATGCGTGGCACTCAGGAACAGTGACATGGACCTGCTGTTTAAATATGCAGCCAACGGAACACCGGTAACCATTATCGGTTCCTCGCTGACACTTGAAGAATTTTATGCAACCAGATGACAATCGACCCAGAGGAACATACGGAACAGGAAAACACGGGCAGAGTCTCACCGGCAAAAAGATACTTTGACATTGTCCACAGGTATATCCAGTCTCATCCTGGAGCGGGTAAAGCGCTGAGAGTCGTTGCTATTGTCATAGTAGTCATAGTTGTTCTTGCCCTGCCTCTCTATCTGGCCCCTGCGCTCCAGCATTCCTGGGGCAGAAACAGCAGCGACTGCAGGGTTGATTCCACGCTTCTTGATGACCGTTCGATAAGGAGGAAGATCGCTGGCACACAGTCAGAGATCACCAGGCTTGAACGGCGCCTTGCATCATACATTCCTACGCAGAACTATCTGGTCATCAATACTGTTGACAACCGTTTCTTTCTTTACCATAACCGGCAGCTGGTGCGTGAAGGCTATTGTTCATCAGGTAGTTACACTCTCCTCAGGACTGAAGACGGGGAGAAGGAGTGGATATTCAAGACACCCAGGGGAAGGTTTACCATCCAGGGCAAGATAACCCATCCTGTATGGCGAAGGCCCGACTGGGCGTTTGTGGAGGAGGGACTCCCCATTCCGGGACCGGGTGACCCTTCCAGGTATGAGTACGGAGTGCTCGGCGACTATGCCATGAGCCTGGGCGACGGGTACCTGATACACGGCACCCTGTACAAGAGACAGCTTGGTATGCCGGTGACGCATGGTTGCATCAGGCTCAATGATGATGACCTGGAGGCTGTGTTCAGAGCCCTCAGTGTCGGCTCAAAAGTCTACATATACTGAAAATACCACAGGAAATGAATTGGGACAAGTATAGGGGTTACATCATTGCGACGACGGTATTTCTGGTTCTTCTGATCTTCTACATTGCCAGTTCCGTCTCCTCGGTGAATCATGCAGTCAGGGCCTTTGACGAGTCATGGCAGGAGTCTGCTGACCGGAACCAGGACGACACAGTTAATATCTGCGCCATCCCCGGGTACCTTGAGCTTATAAGGGAGAAGGCCTTTCTTGGTGCCCAGGTCAGGATGGCTGCATCAGATTCAATCGGCATGCTCATTAATGTCCGCGACAGCGTGATACAGCTTCTCATAAAGGGGTTGCCGGTACGCACCATCAGGATAGATGAGTATGATCTCTCGCCTTTCTTCAGACGCGTCAACCAGGAGGCACTCAGCAACATGTTTTCATCGACACTTACCATTACCTCCATGGACGCCACCTTCAGGAAAGATCCTGTCACCGTGAAGATCGCACCGAAGGACACATCCGAGGTAAAGATTGATGCCAAACCTGATACCACGGACTTTGAGGCTGTCTTCTTCACCCTGAACACCGACCGCAATATCAGGATATATTTTGAGCAGCAGGAGAACAAAAGGGTCGCTGACAGGTTCGCGCGGTTCTTCTTTGACCTGAAGGACAAGCTCGTGAATGCAGGGCGCTCTGTGAAGGCCATCGCGGTAATGGATAAGCCTCCCTATGTGCCATACATAAAGATATGGATACCTAAGGCAGAGGCCAAGATCATCTACAGGGCAATTCCCCGTGAGGGGCTGATTGTTCTGAGACAATAGTATGTCAGGTGCACCAATGAAGCCTGAAAAAGTGTAATTTTGCACTGCATTTTTACGGTCTGTAGCTCAGCTGGTAGAGCAGCTGACTCTTAATCAGCGGGTCCAGGGTTCGAGTCCCTGCAGACCGACCACAGAATACCGCATATATGTGCGGTATTTTTTTTATATTTATCTCAACCGCATTAAGCGATAAATTCTGATATCATGATAAGATCCATAAGCCTATTGTTATTGATTCTGGCATCTGCACTCCTGTCAGCCCAAAACAATACACCCACACTGCCATGCCAGCTGGAAGAGCTGACCTCACCACAGTTTGCAGAGGCGGTGGAGCTGTCAGGGGGAGTATGCGTCATCCCCATGGGCATTATTGAGAAGCATTCCAGGCATCTGCCTCTCGGTACCGATCTCTATGAGGCACGCGCCGCTGTCATCTCAGCAGCCCAAAAAGAGTATGCAGTGGTTTTTCCACCCTACTATGCCGGACAGATATTCGAAGCGAAGCATCAGCCGGGAACCATTGCCTACAGCAACGACCTGATATGGCAGATGCTTGAGGAGAGCTGCGAAGAGCTGTCGCGAAACGGTTTGAAAAAGATCATTCTCTTTAACGGACACGGGGGAAGCACATATTTCCTGCAGTACTTTTGCCAGTCGCAACTGGCAGAGAGGAAAGAGTACGTGGTTGTTCTCTTCCAGCCGGGAGCTGACCCTGAATATGACAGGGAGATCAATGCGCTGAAGAAGGCTAAGCTGGATGGTCATGCCGGTGAGGAGGAGACGGCAATGATGTCATATATCAGGCCTGACCTGGTCCATGCTGATGTCATCGGACAGGAATCGGGTGCTGACCTTAGTAGGCTGTCGCAGATGCCCAACGCCTTTACCGGCATTCACTGGTATGCAAGGTTTCCCAACCATTTCGCAGGAGATCTTTTGGAACCCAATGCAAGGCTCGGGGAGCTGCTCATCGAGAAGGATGCCAGACAGCTTGCCGGCCTTATACGTTATCTCAAGAATAATAATGACATTGAGCTGCTCCAGAATGAATTCTTTGACCGGAGCGAGGCTCCCGTCAAAATCAAATAAAATCAAACGTGCCTGAGCAAGAGCTCATAGAAGGTTTTAATTATACTATTCCATGCAAGTACCATTCGGCCAAAAAATAAAAACCCAAACGGATGAAGAGAAGAAAGTTTATTGCCGCGGCAGCGGCTGCAGTGCCTGCCATCACACTTTTCCCTGCTGACCTCTCGGGAATGGCAAGAAAGACAGCACCGGGAAAGCTTGAGAAAAGATCCCTCGGCAGGACCGGAGAGATGCTCTCCGTGATCGGCTTCGGAGGGATCGTGGTCATGAACGCAACGCCTTCAGAAGCGTCTGAGCGTGTCAAGAAGGCAATAGATGCCGGGGTCAACTATTTCGATGTGGCCCCGTCATACGGAGACGCTGAACTAAAGCTTGGTCCTGCCCTCGAACCCTACCGCAAGGATATCTTCCTGGCCTGCAAGACCACCATGAGGACAAAGGACGAAGCCCGGAAGGAGCTGGAGCAGTCGCTTGAGAACATGCGAACCGACCACTTCGACCTGTACCAGCATCATGCTGTGACAAAGCTGGAAGATGTTGATACCCTCCTTGGTCCCGGAGGGGCGATGGAGACCTTTGTGGAAGCACGGGAGGAAGGAAAGATAAGGTTTATAGGGTTCTCGGCACACTCCGTGGAAGCTGCCATGGCGCTGATGGAGAGGTTTGATTTTGACACCATACTATTCCCGTTTAACTATGCCACCTGGCATGCCGGCAACTTCGGACCCCAGGTAATGGCAAAGGCGAAGGAGAAGAACATGGGAATCCTGGCCCTGAAGGCAATGGCGAAAGGACCCTGGCCTGAGGGTGCGGACCGGTCCGCCTACCCCAAATGCTGGTATGAGCCGCTGATGACAACGGAGGATATAACCATGGGATTGAGATTTACTCTCTCACATCCGGTGACAGCCGCCATCCCCCCGGGAGACGAGAATCTGTTCATGCAGGCACTGGC
>CALMRD010000031.1 GCA_937871625.1 uncultured Bacteroidales bacterium
TATCTTAGGAGGCACAGATGAGGGCATAAAATGGAAAATTTATGAAAAACACCCCCATAAGTCGCGAAACAGTAAGCAGACTGATAACTTCAAGCGGCATCACCGACCTCGGATATGCAAGCATCAGGGAGATAGTCAAGCTGGTTAACATGCTGATCAGGGAGACAGGAACGGAATTCATCAGGATGGAGATGGGTGTGCCCGGACTGCCCTCGGCGGCAGTGGGCATCAAGGCTGAGATAGAGGCTCTGAATGACGGGGTAGCATCTATCTACCCTGACATTGAGGGACTGCCGGAGATGAAGAGCGAGGCAGCCCTGTTCGTAAAGAATTTTCTTGACATAGATGTAAGCCCGGAGTGCTGTGTGCCCACCGGCGGCGCCATGATGGGCGGCATGGCCAGCTTTATGGTCGCCAACCGCAATGACCGCACCAAAGAGGGAACACTATTCATCGACCCCGGCTTCCCGGTGCAGAAGACCCAGACAAGAATCCTCGGCCAGGACCACAGATCATTCGACGTATATAATTACCGCGGAGAAAAGCTGGGACCGAAGCTGGAATCAATACTTGAGTGCGGAAAAGTGTCAACCATCCTGTACTCAAACCCCAACAACCCGTCGTGGATCTGCTTTACGGACGATGAGTTGCGGACAATAGGCACCCTTGCAAGAAAATATGATACCATTGTCATCGAAGACCTTGCCTATTTCGGCATGGATTTCCGGGAGGACTACTCGGTTCCGGGCGTGCCTCCGTTCCAGCCTACGGTCGCCAAATACTGCGACGACTATATTCTCCTGATTTCCAGTTCGAAGATATTCAGCTATGCCGGGCAGAGGATAGGGTTACTGGTGATGTCAGACCATCTCTATAACCGCAGATACCCTGACCTGCTCAGGTATTACCGTACGGAAATATTCGGGAGGGCAATGATCTTCGGAGCACTGTACGCCCTGTCATCAGGAGTGGCTCACTCGGCTCAGTACGGCTTCACCGCCATACTCAAGGCCGTAAACGAGGGCCGCTATAACTTTGTTGAGAATACCAAACTGTAAGGAGAGAAGGCAGCGGGGATGAAGGAGATGTTCATCAGCAACGGTTTCTCCATTGTTTATGACCGCGACATCGACAAACCCCTGGCTGACGGGTTCTACTTTACAATTTCCTATCCGGGGATGAGTGGCGGTGAGCTGCTGCAGGAGCTCCTGGCATACGGCATCGCTGCCATTACCCTTAACATCTGTGGCAGCGAGAGGCACGAGGGACTGAGGGCCTGCGTCTCCCAGGTGAGAAAGAAACAGCTGCCCCTGCTTGAGGAGCGACTGAAACTTTTCAGGGAAAACAATCCGGTTAATTGAGTAAATACTATATTTAATTCAGAAATAATCCAATCCAAGATGGCAAAGATAAAAGGTGCAGTTGTTATAGACACAGAGAGATGCAAGGGCTGCGAAGTGTGCGTTGTCACATGCCCCACAGATACCCTGGCGCTGGCTGTGGAGGTTAACGCCAAGGGATACCATTACTGTTATGCCGCCAATCCTGAGACATGCATTGGCTGCTCCAACTGTGCGGTGGTATGTCCTGACGGCGTGATCACGGTATACAAGATAAAGGTGGGATAAGAAAAAGAAAAAGAACAGATAAATGGAAAAGGAACTGAGACTGATGAAAGGCAACGAGGCTATCGCCGAGGCGGCGATACGCGCCGGTGCCGACGGTTATTTCGGGTATCCCATCACTCCGCAGAGCGAGATACTTGAATATCTTATGGAGGCCAACCCGCAGGCCACCACCGGCATGGTGGTGTTGCAGGCTGAGAGCGAGGTGGCGGCCATAAACATGGTTTACGGCGGTGCCGCCTGCGGTAAGAAGGTGATGACCTCGTCGTCGTCACCCGGCATAAGCCTGAAGCAGGAGGGTATCACATACATAGCAGGTGCCGAGCTGCCCTGCCTGATAGTCAACGTGGTGCGTGGCGGTCCCGGCCTGGGAACAATTCAACCGGCGCAGAGCGATTACTTCCAGGCTACCAAGGGAGGAGGGCACGGCGACTATCACCTGATCGTCCTTGCCCCCTCTTCGGTGCAGGAGATGGCCGATTTTGTGGAGCTGGCATTCGATCTCGCATTCAAATACAGGAACCCTGCCATGATCCTCTCCGACGGTGCCATAGGGCAGATGATGGAGAAAGTGTGGCTCAAGCCCCAGAAGAAAAGGTCAGAGGAGATACTGCCCTGGGCAACGACAGGCAAGCCTGCAACCCGCGAGCGCAATATCATCACATCGCTCGACCTTGACCCGGAACGACAGGAGAAGTTCAACCAGAAGCTGATTGCCAAATACCGTGAGATTGAAGAGAATGAGGTGAGGTACGAAGAGTTCATGACCGAAGACGCCGAGTACCTCTTCGTAGCATACGGCACCAGCTCCAGAATTTGCCAGAAGGCACTGCAGCTGGCCAGGGCTGAAGGTATAAAGGCAGGACTGTTGCGCCCGATAACCCTGTTCCCCTACCCGAAGAAGAGACTGAATGAGCTGGCTGATACCGTTAAGGGTATGCTGGCCGTTGAGATGAGCGCCGGACAGATGGTAGAAGATGTGATGCTTTCGGTATGCGGCAAGACGAGGGTGAGCCACTACGGCAGGATGGGAGGGATGATCCCCACACCCGAGGAGGTGGTTGATAACCTTAAATCATTCATTAAAGGATAAACGAGATGG
>CALMRD010000032.1 GCA_937871625.1 uncultured Bacteroidales bacterium
ATCGCCTCGGGCGTGACCGGCGTGTCGAACTCGGCATTGATCGATTCGGCGTTATCTGATGCGGGTTTTGCAATATAAAATTTTTTTAAACTGATGATCTTTTCCTTATTACTGGGATCTGTCCAGCCAGGACCGGAGCTGTTATACCTGAGTGCCGGCACCCTTACATTGAATCCTGTTTCATCGCATGAGAGATATGGCTTTTCCCGTATGATAGGAGTTTTTGCTATTGTCGTATAGGGCTGGTCAGGCCAGTTCTCACCGGGAGCCCCTTTGGCACCAACGAACATCATGTTCCATACTCCACCTTCCCAGCTACCCATATCGCAGTTCCTTGTAAACCACTGCTGCTGGGGCCCTGAAGAGATCTTGCCATCAACTTTTGAATCGGCAAGGAATCCTCCGCTTGCATATCCCCTGTCGAACAGCTGAAGATCGCCTTTCACATGTACCCTCCTGAGGGGAGCTGCCTGTGAAACACCCCAGACCATAGCCGAATCGCCCGGAGGTACCACCGTAAGGTTTTCCACCGACCGCCAGAAATTTGTCAGCACACTGTTACCATGTGTAGTATTTGACCTTACTGCACCCTCGATAACAACATCCTCAGGGGAATCACCAAGTCCAAGAACCTGCATATAATAATCCACTTTTATATCCAGATTATATTTCCCTGGCTTGAATAAAAGTGCATATCTGTTTGTGCTGAATTCACTGCGACGGGCCGACTGTCTGGTAAAAATGGTATCAATCACGACCTGTATCTCTTTCATGTCCATCGAAGGATCAAATACAAAAGCATTTACACCAAGGGGTGAATTGTTGTATTTTTCAAAGAAGTCAGGAAATCTGTTGCCGGACGACTGTGACAGACAAACCAGGGAGCTGAAAAAGATAAAGCAGATAAGAATAAATGGAAATGATTTTTTTTTCATAGTAACGTATATTTTTATTAAAGGCTAAATGGCACAACGGCATAAAGGCAATCCAGTAAAACCATAACGCCCTATTGCCTTAACGGCTTTTTACCTTAGTATTCAGTCGCATAAAAACATAAATATACTAAAGATTGGTTGTTATAGATGTTTAAATTGATTGTTATTGGAAGCTTACCTGAGCTTAAGCAATTACATCAATATAAAATATCGAGATTTGATTTTTTGTGCTGATTGAAATAAAATATTCACCCGGAGAAGTATAATCATAATTAGGGTAATGGGCGGATTCAATCCGGAATTTATTCCTGTAAAGAGAGCATATAAATGAAATACAGCATTTATTATAAAGATACAAAAAAATATTTCCGGCAAAAACAGTGTAACTTTGTTAGTAGTATCAGACATTCATTGACAATCTTTTACATTTCTCTGACAATTTTCTGGAGGACTTTAACATATGTTAATTTTCAAAGTAGAACGAAGATTTAACCTAAGGTGCTTGTCCTTGTTGCTAGTTGCTTCTTGCCAGGTACCGGATT
>CALMRD010000033.1 GCA_937871625.1 uncultured Bacteroidales bacterium
CGTAGTTTTAACGTAGGATGTTGCGAAGGTAGCCGACCGTGGACTACAAAATCTCAAACGGATCCGCGTCCTTCCAGATGGGCATGTCAGTACGGTATTTCTCGAGGGATTCCATCGAGAGCACGGCCGAGGCAACGCCCTCCCCGCCGGACTCCAGGGAGGCCAGCAGCTCACCTCTCGGGCCAATGATGGCCGAATCACCCGTGTAGGCTGTCCCGTCCGGGTTTTCCCCCACCCTGTTTACTCCGATGACGTAACACTGGTTTTCTATGGCCCTCGCCACCAGCAGCGCCTTCCAGACACTGTTGCGAACTGATGGCCAGTTGGCAGAATAGATGATCACATCAGTGTCACCGAGGTTTCTTGACCAGACGGGAAACCGGAGATCATAGCATACCTGCATATTAAACCTGAAGTTGCGGTAACCTGTTATAACACGCTTATTACCACGACTGTATACAGTATGTTCTCCACTCATCGTATGCAGATGGCGCTTATCATAGGATGTCACCTCTCCGGATGGAGTGACGAATATCATCCGGTTGAAGAACAAACCATCCTCAACTATGATCACTGATCCGCAAAGGGCATAGCCGCCTTCCGAGGAGCGCTTTTTCATCCAGCTCACAGTGGGGCCGTCCATGCCTTCGGCCAGTGGTCCGGGGTTCATGGTGAATCCGGTGGTGAACATCTCGGGCAGCACTACTGTTCCGCTGTCCGGATCTGCACTGTCAAGCAGGGAAGAGAGATGTAATAGGTTGGCATCCCGGTCTTCCCATTGCAATCCGCATTGTATTATTGTCGCTTTCATGATTGTAAACCTGATATCAAACTTACATAAAAACGGATGATTTTGCACATTCAGGTGACAGTCAATGCTGCTACCCGCATCCAAAGGAAAAATAATGATTTACCTAACCTGCAACAGATCTTGCCAGGAATAATTTCAGCCCGGGCAGCAGTTGCAGGGCATAAAAAAACAGGCCGGCGGCCTGTTTCATTATTTTTATGACAACTTCAGTTCCCTGCTATATTGTCGTGGTAATCGTTGAAGATTGATGTCACAAGCGGCTTATAGTAGCGCCAGAAGAAACGCTTCGGGTCGTTCTCATTATCCGAGAAGAAGAGCAGTCTGGCCAATCTGTCGGCGCCATTGAATCTTGACATCCAGAAAGGAATCTTGTTATTGGCAAAGTCGCCTGCAAAATAATAGGTATTCTGGCCGGAGGGCTCCTGTGTAACTGCAGGAAAGACATTTGCAAGGTCATTGACGGCCAGCAGTGAATCACCCTCCGGGGTTGTCATGAGGTTGAATTCCGAAACGATATTGTTTTCTCCCGGGTCGATGATGTCAAATGTATTTGTAAAGACCACCATATTGGGCAGGTTGAATTTTTCAGCCCAGGCTTCAGAGGTCATAATTACCGGTAATGCTGAGGCAAGGTGTCTTCCCTCCTCGAGCACTATTATGCTGTTTTCCTTGAGCAGGACCACACCCGGATTGGTGAATGTCCATGGTTCCCGGTATTGTTTCCTGTACAGTTCGGGCATCCATCCCGGCACTCCCTGGGCCGAGACGGTATCGAGACTACGATAATGCTGTCCCATCCATCCTTTGGAGGTAATACCCAGCAGCTCCTCGCTCTTGAACTTCTCCAGGCCTGCAGTCGGGTAGTCAAAGGTATTGTATTCAACTATCACCAGCTTATTGCGCTTGTTCATCTCCGACATGAGCAGGTAATCGTTGTTGTTCAGTCCACCGTAAAGCTTGCGTGATCTGCGCGTCTTCTTAATCCCCTGGTACCAGTCGTTGAAGAAGACTCCGTAGGTGTCCGCGTAATAGAGTGCATCATTGTTATCTGCCAGGTCAATCAGCTCTGTCAAGCGGAAGTCCTTCTTCCTGAATTGTTTCTCTCTGACCGGCCTCTGGGGCACAAACCCGTAATAGTCTCTTTTGGCGGAGAAGCTTCCTCCCTTTTCTTTTCTGACAAAGCGTTCGTTAGTAAGTATATAGGTAAATGACCGGTGTCCCAGCCTTTCGAGTGTCGGAACCGTTTTGTCCAGAATAACGATATCTATCGGCTTCTTTTCCTTAAACGCCCATCTGATAAAGCTCACAGCCGGTATTAACAGCAATACTGCCAGAATGATTAAGGTGATCAGCAGAGGTCTTTTCATAGTACGGAATTTGATAATATCCTGTTACTAAACGAATTCTTAATGCGAACAGTATGCGATAGGTGAAATTTAATTGTTAAAAGTATTAAATTAATTTTATCCGGAGAAAATTTTTTGTCCGAAAATGGCGAATAACATAATGAGTCAAGCGATTTTATAATAATTTGCATGATCAATAACAGAAGAGACATATGTTTTCAAATCAGCCACTTGCAGACCGGTTAAGGCCAGCTTCACTTGAAGAGTTTGCCGGGCAGGAGCATCTTGTCGGTCCGGCCGGTGTGTTGCGTAAGGTGATTGAATCGGGCAATGTACCCTCCTTCATCCTCTGGGGTCCGCCCGGAGTTGGGAAGACCACCCTGGCAAGGATAGTGGCGGCAAGGCTTGAAAGGTCTTTCTTTCAGCTCAGTGCTGTGAACAGCGGTGTAAAGGAGGTTCGGGAGACCATTGAGAAAGCCCGTAGCCAGCAGTTTTTCGGTAAGCCCAATCCCATTCTTTTCATTGATGAGATCCATCGTTTCAACAAGTCGCAGCAGGATTCGCTGCTGGGCGCTGTGGAGCAGGGTATCCTGACACTGATAGGTGCCACCACGGAGAATCCCTCCTTCGAGGTTATCTCCCCCCTCCTTTCACGATGCCAGGTATATGTTCTCAGACCGCTTGACGATGAAACACTTAAAAAGCTTGTTGATAAGGCCCTGAAGGCCGACTATTATCTGTCCAGATACGCTGTAAGGGTCAGTGAATATGAGGCACTGATTCGTATCAGCGGCGGTGATGCCCGGAAGCTGTACAATGCCCTTGAGCTGACAGTCTCACTTGAAGCAGAAAAGGGCAATAATGAGATAGTTGTGACTGACAGCCTGGTTCTTGATCATGTGCAGCAAAACCTGGCCATGTATGACAAGAACGGGGAGCAGCATTTTGATATAATCTCGGCATTTATCAAGTCGCTGCGCGGTTCGGATCCGAATGCTGCCGTATACTGGCTGGCACGCATGGTTGAAGGAGGAGAGGATGTGAAGTTCATAGCCCGGAGGATGGTCATTCTGGCGGCTGAGGATATTGGAATGGCAAATCCCAACGCGCTGCTTCTGGCTCAGGCATGTTTCAATGCCGTTAACATGGTAGGATGGCCTGAGTCAAGGATTATACTTTCGGAAGCTGCCGTTTACCTCGCTACATCGCCAAAGAGCAACGCTTCCTATATGGCTATTGAAAAAGCTTTGGAGGAGGTGCGACGCAAGGGTGATCTTTCTGTACCCCTGCATCTGCGGAATGCACCCACGAGACTGATGAAGGATCTTGGCTACCACAAGGGATACAAATATGCCCATGATTTCCCGGAGAGTTTTGTGGCCGACAACTACCTGCCTGAGGAGATTGAGGGAACAATTTTTTACGACCCGGGAGCAAACAGCCGCGAGGATGAAATTCGCAAGCAGCTCGCTTCCCGGTGGCAAAAAATTTATAAATACCGCACCGGTTCCAAATAAAATATTTACTAAATTTATACCATGAAAGTCAGTGAGTCTGGATTTCCAGGTCAGCACATAAATGAGACAGAGGCTGCCGGATGTTACTGAATATTCAGCTGACGGTTGCAAGTTTCTTATGGCTGCGGGCGGAGTTCATCACGCTCACCAAAGCTAAAGTTAACACTTTATAAACAACTAACAAACAGTTAATTATGAGAAAGTCAATTACTTTTCTGGCATTCGTTCTGATGGCATCGGTCTGCAGTGCCCAGACACTCGACGAGATTGTTAACAGGTATTATGCAGCCAACGGTACTGAGATTCTTGAGAAGGCCACCACCATCTTCATGGAGGGCAACATGAGTCAGATGGGCACGGAGATGCCTATGACGCTCATGGTGAAGAAGCCCAACAAGGTAAAGGTTGTCATCTCCTTCAGCGGCATGGAGATCATTACGGCGTTTGATGGTGAGAAGGGTTTCATGGTCAATCCGCTCACCGGTGCCAGCGAGCCCGTTGAGATCCCTGAGGAGCAGCTGGGCAGTGTTCAGGAGTACAACATGTTCCGTGACAACATGCTTGAGGCTTACAAGGGCGGGAGGCTGACGCTTGACGGGGAGGAAGCCGTTGACGGCAAGGCCGCATACAAGCTGACAATCACTGATGAGGCCGGCAATGTGACAACAGCTTTTGTTGACAAGGAGAGCTGCCTCACTGTAAAGACTGTCGCAAAGGTTGAGCAGATGGGTCAGGAGATGGAGGTTGAATCGTACGTGAAGGAGTATATGGATGTCAACGGTGCTAAATTCGGCAAAGTTATCAAACAGTTTGTCAACGGGATGGAGCTGGGAGGCATGACCTTCACCAAAATTGAGATTGACAAAGAGATAGACGATTCCGTCTTCGTGATGCAGTAAAGTATCAGAGCCTGGCAGAACCCCTGATAAGAGGTGCCTCCGTCAGAACGAAGCACATTCCCTGATTGGGTAAGAAAATCCTCTGTTACAGGGTAAAGGGAGTTTTGCAGGCCAGTACCGGTTTCCGGCAATAAACAGAAAAAGCAAGAGGGTATCCTGCGTAAGGGTACCCTCTTCTTTTCCTGAGGCAGGCCTGTAAGCCGGGTTCTGTCGCAGTGCTCCATCCTGCAAGAGGACTATTGCACCTGTTCCGTCATTTATCTTGCCCGGTCATTGCTGACGGGGTCATACGACCTACCCCCCGGCTCGGGCGAGCAGCCCTCAGACGCCGGTATACATGGTCTTTCAACCCATCAGGTGTACGGCTCCCGGCGTCACCGTCGGGACCGGTGAGCTCTTACCTCACCTTTTCACCATTATCCCGACAAGTCGGGACTGTTGTTTTCTGTTACACTTCTATACCCTTACGGATATCTTCCCGTTAGGAAGGATGGTGCTCTCTGTTGCCCGGACTTTCCTCCCCGTCACAACTGTCGGGGCGACGGACCGGCCTGCCATGCTGCAAAGATACTACAATTGCAGGGAGATCAGAAAATATTTACAGTCTTGATATTCATGAACTCACGTAATCCTTCCACGCCCAGTTCACGTCCGTACCCGGATTCCCTGACGCCTCCGAAGGGGAGTCCCGGTTCCGTTTTGACATAACCGTTTACGGCCACTGTTCCCGTATCGATCTCATGGGCCATATTCATGGCTAAACGTTCATCGGCAGTCCATAGAGTTGCCCCCAGTCCGAATGGTGTGCTGTTAGCCAGCTCAACAGCCTCATCAGCAGTGCTGAAGGTGAACAGAGGTGCAACAGGGCCGAAGGTCTCCTCGCAGGCCAGGGGTGATGTGAGCGGCACCTTTTCAACCACTGCCGGGTAGAAGAGGGCAGGGTATTCTTTCCCCGCGCGACCGCCGCAGAGCAGCAGTGCTCCTGCACTGATTGTCTCATCAAGCTGTCTTTCAAGCTCGTCGGCAGCAGCAGCGCTCACCATCGGGCCTACTTCTGTCGACGGATCCAAAGGGTCTCCTGTCCTGAGCGCCTTTGCCCCGGCAAGGTACTTTTCCCTGAATTCACCGTAGATGTCGTGGTGCACAATGATCCTCTTTGCTGCAATACAGCTCTGTCCTCCGTTCTGAAACCTGCCTGCCAGGGCGGCTTCCACTGCCCTGTCGATCTGCGCATCGGGAAATACGATGAACGGATCGCTTCCCCCCAGTTCCATGACCATTTTCCTGAGGCTCTCCCCTGCTGCCGCGGCTATCTTTTTACCTGCAATGTTGCTGCCGGTCAGCGATACACCTCTTATGCGGCGGTCGCTGATCAGTAGTGCCACCTGTGAGTGCGACGGAAAGAGAGTCCTGAAAAGGCCTGCAGGATATCCCGATGCATTTATTATCTCTTCCGCAGCAAGTGCACAGCGGGGAACGTTGGATGCATGCTTGAGCAGTCCGGCATTGCCGCCTGTCAGGGCAGGAATGATAAACCGGAACACCTGCCAGAAGGGAAAATTCCATGGCATGATACCCAGAATGATACCCTGCGGTTCATAGAAGATATGGCTCTCTCGTGCAGCCGAGGCTCTTCTCTCAGGCCTGAGAATCTCCGGTGCCTTTTCGGCATACCAACGGCAGAGGAGCGCGCATTTGTCAATTTCAGCCATGCCCTGCGTGACAGGCTTGCCCATCTCCACGGCCATCATCTCTGCCAGCTCGCTGCGGCGGGATTGGAGGATAGTGCTCATTATGGTCAGCCTGCTGCATCGGTCGGCAACGTTGATTCTGCGCCATTGACGAAAGAGCCTCTCACTCTCATCCAGGATACCTGCCAGTTCAGCGTCACTCATCTCCGGAAAAACGGCATCTCTCTTCTGGAGCCACGGATTAAAACTTTGATAAGGCATATAGCTTATTTTTTGATAGTTACATGTGTGGCACCACCGAATCCGTACCTGCTGAACGGTGCATCCTGAAAGATGAATGAGGGATATTTATCCGTAAGTATCTGCCTTATCTCTTCCCTGAGCCTGCCGGTGCCCTGCCCGTGTATGAAGATGATCTCCCTGTCGCCTCTTCTCACCGCGCTTGAAAGTTCACCCCTGAATCTGGAGAGCTGCCGTTCGATGGCATCAGGCTGGCTGTAGCCGCTTCCGAGGTGCAGGTCAACCTCCCTCGGACCCGTGCCGGTGATCTTATACCTGTTTGTCCTGTTCTCTTTCATTGTGAGATGAAAGATAGTCAAAAATCAGCTATTTTTGAGCCGCCCGCCCGGGAGAGATGAAAGAGCTTTACGGAAATATCAGGATCACCGATTATTCGTATGATCTGCCTGCTGAGAGGATAGCAAAGTATCCGATGGCGGAGCGTGACCATTCCAGGCTGCTGGTATGGGACGGATACAGCATCACCGACAGGATATTCAGTGATCTTCCGGATCTGGCCGATCCCGGTGATCTCCTGGTGTTCAACGACACAAGGGTGATCAGGGCACGGTTAAGGTTCAGAAAAGATACCGGAGCAGTTATTGAGCTCTTCTGTCTTGAGCCGCATATGCCGCCTGAGTTCGGGTCCAATCTCTCATCCCGTTCATCGGTCGAGTGGAAATGCCTGATAGGCAACCTGAAGAGATGGAAGCAAGGTGTACTGGTATCTGAGTTCATTCACAACGGTTGCAGCCATAATCTTAGCGCAGAAAGAATGGGTGCTGCGGGTGACTCCTTCATTGTGAGGTTTACGTGGGATGCGGAGGACATATCCTTTGCAGAGGTACTCGAGACGATGGGCCATATGCCAATCCCCCCCTATCTCGGACGCGACGATGATGAGAGTGATGCTGCCAGTTATCAGACGCTCTATGCACGCCATAACGGTTCCGTTGCCGCTCCTACCGCCGGGTTGCACTTCACTCCCGCCCTACTTGGCCGGCTTCATGAAAAAGGCTTTGAGAAGAGTGAGATAACGCTGCATGTCAGTGCCGGCACCTTCAGACCGGTAAAATCGGAGCTCATCTGCGATCACATGATGCACACCGAACATTTTTTTGTCTCCCTGGAGACTTTAAAGAGGCTCAGGGGCAGAAAGATCACTGCAGTGGGTACAACTACCGTACGCACGCTTGAGAGCCTCTACTGGCTCGGATTGAGCTCCTCGGCTGGCCGGTGGCCTGCCAGGGGTATACCCTTCGTCTCACAGTGGGAACCCTATGAGGCAGGTGGCGGGATGGATGTTGAAGCTGCAATTGACCAGTTGCTGAATGTGATGGACCATAGGGGTCTTGAGGTTCTGGAGGCCAGGACGGACATTATCATTGTGCCCGGTTACCGTTTTCGCCTTGTGGAGAACATGATAACCAACTTCCACCAGCCACGCAGCACCCTGCTGCTGCTGGTTGCGGCTTTCTCGGGCAGTGCCTGGAGAGATATTTATGATCATGCACTCTCTTCCGGCTACCGTTTTCTCAGTTACGGCGACAGCATGCTGCTGACGCCTCAGCCTCAAACCAGGTAAAAATCGAATCATAAGAGGTGTCTGTAAAAAAACAGTATTTTTATTTGCAATACTGTATATTATTCTTTACATTTGTTGCTGTATACTTTACATCGTATGAAATTAGGCAACAATATCCGGAAGTTCAGGTTCGAGAATAATGAAACATCACAGGAGGAGCTGGCGGCAGCCGTCGGGGTGACCAGGCAAACAATCCATGCCGTGGAGAAAGGCAAGTTTGTACCCTCCACCCTGCTTGCCTTTAAGATCGCAAGGCACTTCAGGGTCAATGTGGAGGATCTGTTTTATGTTATCGAAAACAATACTGAAGTTTAACTTTATATAATCCATATCAAATAATTATGGAGCAAATTAATAAAGAATCCAAAGACAAGAGACATCTAAGGACATGGACCCTGGTCACGCTGGTGCTTCTCACCCTTGCGACCTTATGGCTCTTCTATGATCTGTTTGCATACCTGGAGATAAGGGCAAAGTCGCCCGCCATTGAAAAGATGAGCAATCTCATCGGGACCGGATTTATTATTCAGGTTCTTCTTCTATTCTCATTTGCACTTTTGATTCTGAAGTCGTTCAGAACCGGTTTTAAGGCCGGCACTCTTGTCATTACAGCCATAATAGCCGGTACTGTCACTGCCATACTCCTTGTGTTTGACTTTGCCGCCCTGGAAGACATCGGCAGTGACTACCTTGTCCATGGTTATGATTGCACCCTTGAGTGGATATGGCTTTTTGGTTCGCTTCTTTTCCGGCTTGTTTTCTATATAATCCTGTATCAGGTCATCTTCAGGATACTGAGAGGGATCAGAGGAGTGACCGCGAATCCCCAGCCGGTTGTTGACGAGATTATGTTCGAAGTGACTCAGTATACAGGCATGGTGTGCGGGTTCATAGGGCTGGCCTTCACCGTTTACGCATATGTTGCCCTGGGAGATTTTACAATAAACAACTGGCTAATGTGGCTCCTGATGTTTTACTCCCTGGTTATTGTTCTCCCGTGGTTCTTGCTGATCATTTACTGGATCATCAGGTTGTCGCGCAAAGCCAGGCTTACCCTTTACGATGAAAAACAGAAGCAGGATCTCGCCTCTTCGGGATTGATTGCGTGGCTCTCATCAATACCTTTTATGATCATTATTTTGATCACGAGTCTGGGGCAGCCATCTTCGCCGACGCTCTATCTCTGGTTTCCCTCCTATCTCTTTTTCACCCTCCTGGTATTTTCAGGTTCCCTGTTGCTGAAGTATAAAAGGATCTGAGCCATTATCTTTTCTCTTCCATAATAACCTTCAGCAGTTCAGTAAATTGAACTATATCATCCATGGTAGTATCCCAGCTTGTCATCAGTCGGTATTCGGAGGTTTGTGGATCCCAGGGGTAAAAGAAGTAATCTTTGCTCAGTCGTTCAGCCACCATGGCAGGCATGATGATGAAAATGCCGTTTGCCTCTACTTTCTGGGTTATAGTCACCCCGCTTATCTCACGCAGTCTCTTCTCAAGCTGTAGCGCCATGCTGTTTGAGTGTGATGCGCACTCCTTCCATAGTCCGTTGGTGAGATAGGCAATATACTGTGCGGCGATGAACCTCATTTTTGATGCCAGTTGCATCCCCTGTTTCCTGAGGTACTTAAATCCGGGTGCAAGACCAGGTTTGAGAAAGCAGACTGCCTCCCCGTACATCATGCCGTTCTTGGTGCCTCCGAAAGAGAGCAGGTCGACTCCCGCATCGGTAGTAAAGGCCTTGAAGGGCAGTCCGAGGGTAACAGCCGCATTGGCTATCCGGGCGCCGTCCATATGGAGCAGAAGGCCTGACCTGTGGGCGTAGTCAGCCAGTTCCTTCACCTCTTCCGGTGTATAGACGGTTCCCATTTCCGTGGCCTGTGATATTGAGATTACACCGGGCTGGCTGTGGTGTTCAAAGCCGAATCCATGCATGTGTTTTGCCAGCATCCCGGGCCTCAGCTTGCCGTCAGGAGTATCGACAGTCAGCAGTTTGAATCCGGCAAATTTCTCGGGAGCCCCGCACTCATCCTGCTCTATATGAGCAGTATATGCAGTTATAACAGAATTCCATGACCGTGTCGCACCTGTTAGTCCCAGAACATTGGCGGCCGTGCCGGTAAAGACAAAAAATATCTCAGCTGTCTCGCCAAGCTCCTTTTTCAGCATCTCCTGCGCCCTTTCAGTGAAGGGGTCATCACCGTAACCAACCGTATGGCCCCGGTTGACACGCTCTATCTCTCTCATTACTACGGGGTGTACACCGGAGTTGTTGTCGCTTGCGAATCCGCGTTTCAGTAGAGGTTCATTCATTGTTTTGCTTTTTGACAGCGCAATTTAGCCAAAAGCTGGTCTCGCTGCAATGTTCTTTAGCTATCTTTACGTTTTAGGTCTCTCATGACAAGGTACTTTATTTTTCTGTCGTACAGGGGCACAGCCTATTACGGCTGGCAGCTGCAGCCGGGGAAGCGGACGGTTCAGGGGGTGTTGTCAGGTGCTCTCGGCACCATACTGTCGCAGCCCACAGCTGTGACGGGTGCCGGCCGTACCGACACAGGAGTGCATGCATCATTCTTCTGTGCCCATTTTGATGCATTACGTGATGACCTCGAGGCCGACGGTGAGTTGCTTTACCGTCTTAACAGCCTGTTACCTGATGACATAGCTGTAAGCAGGATCGCGAAAGTCAGGCCTGATGCCAGTGCCCGTTTTGATGCCCTGTCACGTACCTACCGGTATACCATCTGCAGGGCAAAGGATCCCTTTGCCGCTGACACCTCATGGCTGCTTTACTGGTCGCTTGACCTGAAGAGGCTCAACGATGCCTCTGCAATATTATTGAGGCACAGCGACTTTACCAGTTTCAGCCGGCTGCATGGAGGCAACAAGACAACCATTTGCCGGGTTACCAGGGCAGAGTGGCATGAGGAGGGCAGCATGACGGTATTCACCGTAAGTGCAGATCGTTTTCTCAGGAACATGGTAAGGGCTATTGTCGGTACACTGATACCTGTGGGAAGGGGAAAGCTGGCTCCCGAAGCTATAGAAGAGATAATCAAAGGGAGGGATCGCGGTCTCGCCGGTCAGTCTGCACCGGCTCACGGTCTTTCCCTCACTGCGATAGAGTATCCTCCTGAGCTTTTTAACTGACTTCACTGTTCCATATCTCCCACGCCAGCCCGGCCTGGATCAGGAACATCTCCTCACCGTTAACCGTCTGGCATCCGCGTTCCTCTCCCAGGGCAAGGAAGGAGGTTACGGGAGGATTGTACACAAGGTCGAAGAGCATCTGTCCCTCTCTGAGGCAACTGTAATCGATCGGCGGCATCGCATCAACGTCAGGCGCCATCCCCAGCGGAGTGGTATTGACGATCAGTCCCGCCTCACTGATAACATCTCCCGGCAGCTCGTTGTATGAAAAACCGCCCCTGACCGGTTGTCGTGACACCGGTATAGCTATAATATTCAGATCCAGGAGAGTATGCACCACACTTTTTGCCGCTCCTCCTGTGCCTAGTACCAGGGCAGATTCAGGAAGTGTGATCAGATTTTTAAGCAGCGATTCCCTGAAAGCCGGAGCGTCGGTATTAAATCCCTTAAGATAAGTTTTGCCCTCTCTCCGCATTACCCTGACCGTATTTACAGCTCCTATTCCGGCGGCTGTTTCATCGATCTCGTCAAGATAATCGAGCACACTCACCTTATAGGGGATGGTAACGTTGAAGCCCCGCAGATCAGGTTCACTCTCAATCAGTGCAGGCAGCAGGGATATGTCCGCAAGCTCGAACTTGCGGTAGCAGTGTTCTGCCAGCTCTTCCCTTTCAAATTTAGCGGTAAAGTGTTTCTGTGAGAACGAGTGTCCGAGCGGGTATCCTATTATTCCGAAGAGTCTCATCTCAGCTCATCCGGCAGGAATGCAAAGAAGGTATCTCCGCGCAGGCCGAGTCTCAGTGACTCGAGTGCGATGATCTCATTCGGAGCGATATTACCAAGATTTACGTTTGCCCCGAAATTGGAGATAAACCATGCCTGTTGCTGTTTCAGTGGTGCTTCCCATAGGACATTATCGAATCCTATCTCTTTGCTGATGGTGTTTATCAGTTCGAGGTTAACCGAACCGTCGTCGTTATAGATACCCACTGTGCCCGATTCGCGTGCTTCGGCGATCACCTTCACTGAGCCGGCCTCCAGCTCTGATTTCATCATACCCACCCACTGATCGGGACTGTAGACCACATTTTTCTTTTTTGAGCCTACTTCGGAAACGACGGTGAACTCCTGTGACAGTCTCCTGATATATTCAAGCTTGTCGGCGTGTTCGAACTCATAGGAGCCGTCAGAAACTTCGACCATTCTGATGCCTGATTCCCTGAGCAGGCTGACGTATTCGTCATAGAGACCTCTGATGATAAAAGCTTCAAAGAGGGTGCCCCCGAGATACACCGTCATGCCTGCATCATGATAGATCCTGATCTTGGTTTCGACGTCAGGGGTTATTACTGAAGTGCCGAACCCGAGCTTCACATAATCGATATAAGTGCTTCCCACGGCTGCCATATCCTCTGCCTCCCTGGCACTCAAGCCCTTATCCATCACCATGGTAAGGCCTTCATTTCGGGGCTTGGGCGGTCTCTCCGGGATATGGGTGAGCAGTTGCCTTGCCTTTTTCATATCTTAGTTTGTTTTCCTGAACAGTCGTTTCATCGCCTGGGTGAGTTTGGCTTCCGGGAGAAGCACGGCATACTCCTCCAGCAGGTCGTTGTCGAGTCTTGATGCCTTGATGAGGGCGCGGGCTGCTTCGGGCAGGTTGTTGGTATGGAGGAATGACGATGCCAGAAGGAACCAGACTCCGGGGAGGTCACCGCTTATCTTCCTTACTTTTTTAAGGATGCGCAGTGCCCCGTGGTACGAACCCGTCATCATGATTATGATGCCGATCTCTATCCACGCCTCGTCATAATAACCGTCGAGTCTGAGGGTATCACAGAAGCATCTGAGGGCCTCCTTGATCCTGCCTGTCATGATATAGGCCTTGCCGAGTGAGAACCAGTAGTCGGGATTGCCCGGATCCAACTCAATGGCCTTTTTAAGCGGAGTGATACTCTCTGCAGGCTTATTGCGGGACAGTGAGAGAAGGGCCAGCCCATACCATGGATCGGGGAAGTCGGGGGTCAGATCAATGGCTTCAGTGTAGTATTTGCGTGCCATCTCCTCGTCACCTGTCTTGTCATAGCATTCCGCCAGGTAGGTCAGTCCCTCCATGCTGTCAGGCTCTTCTTCCACAAACTCGCGGTACACGGCCATGGCCTCGATGTACTTTTCAAGGTTACTCAGGATATTGGCCTTGTTAAAGAGAGCAAAGGTATTTTCAGGGTTGATGGCCAGGGCATAGTCATATGCCTCCAGTGCCTTGCCGTATTCTCCCGCTTTATTATAGACTATTCCAAGGTTATACCAGGCACTGTCGGAGTTGGGCTCCTCGTCGAGGTACATGGCATAATAGCGGATGCTGTTGTCGAGGTCGCCCTTCCGGTCGTAGGCGTAGGCAAGGTCATAGGTATGGGCAGGAAAATCAGGCTCCAGTTCAGCCAGCATATGGAGATAGGGTATCATCTCCCCGTAGTAATTGAGATTCTGCAGTATGGAGGTGATGCCGTAGAGGACTGTCTCCCTCTCTTCCGAGTCGCCTGCCAGTGCCAGGTCAAAGACCCCCCTGGAGCCGTCGATGTCACCCATCATTGCCAGGGCAGTGCCCTTGCAGAGGTAGATATCGTAGTTTCCGGGTTCAATATTTTCCAGGCTGTTGGTTATGGCCAGGGCCTCGGCAGCTCTTCCCTTTTCGAGCAGAACACGCGCCTTCCTTATCAGTATGGGCACTGATTTGGGATGCAGCTCACAGGCAAGCAGAGTGGCCTCAAAGGCACCGACAGGATTGTTTCCTTCAAGATAATAGTCGATGATAGCCTCAAACTCAATCACATCGAAATACAAGGTCTCCTTATTCTTCCGCATTCTCTCAAATCGGAGAATAACTTCATCTACCTCGCCGTCATGTACAAAACCGTATTTCTCTTCTTCCATTCTCCCCAAATATTCTGCAAATGTAATAGATAATCGCCAATGTATAACCCAAATGGAAATCAATTATCAACATGGGGTCGTTTTTATAAACATGAAAAGCAGCACATTAGAAAAATATTTAATGCTGACGCAACCTTCGCGCCACTCTTTTCATCTTATAATTGAAATCATAAGAATACCCTCAAACCAAATATTACCCTAGAATTAACCTGAATTCTACCTTCTGACCGGGCCAACAGGCCCGGTTTTTTTTGTGGTTTCATATTAAAATGTCGTTCCCCTCCGTTATCTCAGATAAAACCGCATCAAGCATGACTTTAAGGCTTTTCTGTTCGACAGGGGCATTTGTCATTCTGACTTTGCTGACCGGATGCCGTGATGATTCCCTGCTCAAGATCAACTATGAGCTGGGGCATTTTCCTGATACCGTTATGGCCCTCGAGGGGTTCAATACGCAGTATGATGATTACAATGCGGACATTGAAGCTGCCCGCATATTTTCAATCCGTCAGGTACTTTTCTCATCAAACCGCAACAGTGCAGGCAGTGAATTTGATATTGTTCAGGGCAGATTAATGTACAGCTTTGGTCAGACCACCGGTTATTTTCAGATTGACGCCGAGATGACTGATGAGCAATTCACCGGCAGGCTGCTCTCGCTATTCAATACTGCCGGAGATGATTTCGGACCCTTAAGGTTCTTCAATGGCCGCAACGGGCTGGAATACATGGCAGTATCATCGGCCATTGAAGGGCGTGGCCTCGACCTGGTCTACACTGTTTATATACCGGCCTTTGCATCCTCCCCTTCCCTTTCTGACCCTGTACCGATAACTGTTATCAACTCCTCATCCAATGATGCTTATCTCTCAATGAGCACTACTCTTGATACCGCATATTTCTGTTCTGACAGGGCAGGCGGTTATGATATTTACATGATTACAAGGCCCTCTCTCATTTCCATGGATAATTGGTTCCTGTCGGAGCCTGCCGCCGCTTCATCTGTTGACAGCATAAGCAGCAGCGGCAACGATAAGTGTCCGTTTGTCAGGGGCAGGTACATGGTTTTTGCTTCAGACATGGAAGGCGGATACGGCGGGTTTGACCTCTATTCCTCGGTATTCCGCGACGGCAAATGGAGCTCGCCGGCGAACCTCGGTCCCGGCATCAACACTTCCTCAAACGAATACCGCCCGGTATTGAGTAACGATCTGAGGTACGACAACATGTTCCTGGTCTTTTCATCAGACCGTCCGGGAGGCAAGGGGGGGTACGACCTCTACTTTGCCGGGGTGAACCTGCCTTAGCAGCACTCCATCATAAGAAAACCCCGTCAGCAGAACCAGGCTGGCAGAAAATCAGCCCCCGGCAGAAGGAAACTGCCGCATGACAAAGCTATCTGTTACAGGCCTTGAGGGTGTTGAGCAGCAGAGAGACCCTGGTCATCGGTCCCACTCCACCCGGCACAGGAGTTATCCATGAGCATTTCGGGGCGACATTTTCAAAGTCGACATCACCCTTCAGTCTCCAGCCAGCCTTTGTTTCAGGTGCCGGCACACGGGTTGTTCCCACGTCGATAACCACAGCACCTTCTTTCACCATGTCAGCAGTGATAAATCCCGGTGAACCAATGGCAGCAACTATGATATCAGCTCTCCTGATTATCCCTGCGATATTGGCTGTGCGGCTGTGAACTACCGTCACAGTTGCGTCGGCACCTTTCTGTGACAGCAGTATGCTCACCGGTCTGCCAACAATGTTGCTTCGGCCAACTATTACGCATTCCGCACCCCTGAGAGGTATCCTGTATCTTTTAAGGAGTTCCATGATGCCTGCGGGAGTTGCGGAGACAAACGAGGGGAGTCCTGCCGCCATCCGGCCCACATTCACGGGATGAAAACCGTCGACGTCCTTTTCCGGCGCTATGGCTTCAATGACCCTGCTCTCCGAGATGTGTTCGGGGAGAGGCAGTTGCACTATCAGTCCGTCGATCTCCGGGTTACTGTTCATCTCTTTCACTTTTTCAAGCAGCGCCTCAGCGGTTACTGATGCCGGAAGCCTTAACAGCGTTGACCGGAAGCCTACCTCCTCACAGTCCTTCACTTTGTGCGATACATATGTCTCGCTTCCACCGTCGTTACCGACGAGTATAGCTGCCAGGTGGGGTATGCGCGAGCCGCGTTCCTTCATCTTCTCTACTTCTGCAGCTATCTCCGCCCGTATTTCGGCGGCGGTTGATTTTCCGTCAATTATCTGGTACATGGTTGGAATTTGAGATTTGCGATTTTCGATTTGAGATGTGCGATTTGAGATTTTTAGCTGCTGACTTGCGTCCTGACACTTCCAACTTCATCGTGGCAGGCTCTTTTATATGATTAACCCACCTCCTCTGTCGGCGCCTCAAACTGAGGACTGCCGACTGCCGACTGAGGACTGAAGACTGCCGACTGCCAACTGGCTATTGCCTCCTCGCTGCCAGTTTCGACAGGTCGCCTCCCTTTGCTACCGTCTTCATTATCTTACGTGTCTCATCAAACTGCTTCAGAAGCCTGTTCACCTCGGCAACGGTGGTGCCGCTGCCATCGGCAATACGTTTTCTCCGGCTGCCGTTGAGCAGCATGGGATTTGATCTCTCGGAGGGGGTCATGCTTGATATTATTGCCTCAATGCCCTTGAAGGCATCGTCGTCAATATCAAGGTTTTTGATCGCCTTGCCCACACCCGGTATCATCCCCATCAGCTCCTTCATGTTACCCATCTTCTTTATCTGCTGAATCTGGGAGATGAAGTCGTTGAAATCAAACTGGTCCTTGGCAATCTTCTTCTGGAGCTTGCGTGCCTCAGCCTCATCATACTGTTCCTGGGCCTTTTCCACCAGGCTGACGATGTCTCCCATGCCCAGTATCCTGTCGGCCATTCTTTCGGGATAGAAGATATCAATGGCATCCATCTTTTCTCCCGCGCTGATGAATTTCACGGGTTTATTGACCACTGCCCTTATACTCAGCGCTGCTCCTCCCCTTGTATCACCGTCGAGTTTCGTCAGCACCACACCGTCGTAGTCTATTCTCTCATTGAATTCGAAGGCAGTGTTAACAGCATCCTGGCCTGTCATAGAGTCCACCACGAAGAGAGTCTCGTGGGGAGTGACGGCGTTCCTGACGGCGGCGATCTCGTTCATCATCTCCTCATCCACGGCGAGGCGTCCGGCAGTGTCTATGATCACCAGGTCATTACCGTTTTTCTTTGCCTCCCTGATGGCATTCCTTGCTATCTCCACCGGTTTCAGGCTCCCCTCTTCGGTATAGACGGGCACCTCTATCTGGGAGCCCAGCACTTTGAGCTGTTCTATAGCCGCCGGCCTGTAGACGTCGCCTGCCACCAGCAGCGGATTCTTGCCTCTCTTGCTCTTAAGGTGGCTGGCCAGCTTTGCACTGAAGGTAGTCTTACCGCTTCCCTGCAATCCGGCTATAAGTATAACAGCAGGATTTGCCTTTATATTGATGTCAATCCTCTCTCCGCCCATGAGATGGACAAGTTCGTCATGGACGATCTTGATCATCATCTGTGAAGGTTTGACCGCCTGCAGCACATTCTGTCCCAGCGCCTTCTGCTTCACAGTATCCGTGAACTGCTTGGCTATCTTAAAGTTAACATCAGCGTCAAGAAGCGCCCTGCGAACTTCCTTCAGGGTCTCAGAGACGTTAATCTCGGAAATTATTCCTTCGCCCTTCAGTATCTTGAACGATCGTTCTAGTCTCTCACTCAGATTTTCAAACATAACTTTTTAAAAAATTGTCACTGTCACATTCTTTCCGGCGCTTCAATACCCAGGAGCCAGAGTCCTTTTTCAATCACTCTGCCTGTCACTGCGGTGAGTTTCAGCCTGAAGCCGCGTATCCTTTTATCCTCCTCACCGAGGATTGAATAATCATGATAGAACTGGTTGAACTCTCTTGCCAGCTCGTAGCAAAAATTGGCTATCAGTGCCGGGCTGAGCTCTTCTGCTGCTTCAACTATAAGCGAGGGGAAGTCGTTCAGCAGTTTAATGACACTGATCTCCTTAGGGTTGGGTATTACATCGGTGCAGTCTCTCTCACCCTCTCCGGCCTCTGTCTCCTCAGCCTTTTTCAGTACTGACCTTATGCGGGCGTAGGTATACTGGATAAAGGGTCCGGTATTACCATTGAAGTCTATTGATTCCGCCGGGTTAAAAGTCATATTCTTCTTAGGGTCAACCTTGAGGATGAAGTATTTGAGTGCACCCAATCCTATCTGTCTGCAGATATTCTCTCTTTCGCTATCGCTGTAGTCTTCCAGTTTGCCCAGTTCTCTTGACATTTCCGTAGCGGTGGCTGTCATCTCCTCTATCAGGTCATCGGCATCAACCACTTTTCCTTCTCTCGATTTCATTTTGCCTTCGGGCAGTTCAACCATGCCATAGGAGAAGTGATGCAGTCCTTCTGCCCACCGGTAGCCCATCCGCAGCAGTGTCAGTGCAAGTACCTGGAAGTGGTAGTTCTGTTCATTGCCGACAACGTATATATGCCTGTCAAAATGATAATCGGAATACCGTATTACAGCCGTTCCGAGGTCCTGTGTCATATAGACGGCGGTTCCGTCTGAGCGCAGCAGCAGCTTCTGGTCGAGGTTGTCGGCGGTAAGGTCTATCCAGACAGAGCCATCATCTTTCCTGACCAGGTCGCCCTTCTTCAATGATTTGATTACAAGCTCCCTGCCTACCTTATAGGTATCTGACTCGTAATATATTTTATCGAACTCCACGCCCAGGGCTTTATAGGTAATATCAAATCCCGCATAGACCCAGGAATTCATCTCTCTCCACAGTTCAACGGTATCGGTATCGCCTGCCTCCCATTTGAGGAGAAGCTGTCTCACCTCCTTCATCAGAGGGGCATTTTCCCTTGCCTCGTCGGGTGTCATGCCGCCGCCGGCCAGTTGTTCTGCCTGTTCACGTAGTTTCTGTTCAAACAGCACATAGTAATCGCCAACAAGGTGGTCTCCCTTTGTACCGGTTGATTCTGGTGTCTCCCCGTTGCCGTACATCTGCCATGCCAGCATCGACTTGCAAATGTGTATTCCGCGGTCGTTTACAATGTTGGTTCTGATCACCCTGTTGCCTGCGGCACTGCAGATCCTTGACAGAGAGAAGCCCAGGAGGTTATTCCTGATATGTCCGAGGTGCAGGGGCTTGTTGGTGTTGGGTGAGGAGTATTCGATCACGATCATGGGCGCGGCGGCTTCCGCTTCCAGAATACCATAATTCCCGGATGCAGAAAACTTCTCCAGCCGTTTTGCCCATTCCGAAGGGGCTATAGTAACATTCAGAAAACCCTTGATTACATTGTAA
>CALMRD010000034.1 GCA_937871625.1 uncultured Bacteroidales bacterium
ACCGTTATAAAGTGAATCACTCAGCCAGTCAGTCGTTGAGCTGCCCCCTACGGCGCAGGGTATCAGCCCGATACAGATATCCTCATCAATCTCTCCTATCAATGCCCTGGCAAACGCCATCCCGGGACCCAGTCCCGTCAGCGCCGGCTGGTACTGCTGCAGCGGTTCCTTTGCCACCACCCACATCTTATCAGGGCTCACAGAGAAGACTCGCGGATGGGGTACTGTGTCTGACGGCTCCACCAGGCCCCTTCCAGCCATGTTCGATTGTCCTGCCAGCACAAAGAGCCATACCCTGTCAGCAGGGGGCATGGATTCAACATATTCCGTGTAACGCGGGAAAAAGATTGTCCGTTCATCCTGCGCCGAAACAACATTGGAGGAGGAAGAAAGCAGCGCCAGCAGCAACAGAAACCTGGTCAGACCCTTCATACTACTGTGTCCTGTTACCCGTAAGTCTACTGTGAAGGAGCATCAGCTTCCTGTTCCTGATTACATTCTGCTGCTCAATCTCCGTTTCATAGAGATAGTCCCTGTTGAGCTTCGCAAAGCGCCTGTCAAGATCCTTCGTCTCGGCCATCAGCTCTTCCAGATCGGCAACCACGCTCTCCCTGTCATCAATTGAGAAGCCGGGTGAATTGAACCGCGCCTCAGCCTCCTTGAACTTAAGATAGTGCAGCCTTATATCGAGCATCAGCCTGAAGTGTTCAAACTCTTCCTTGTTGCTCAGAGGCTTCAGACTCTTCATATTTGCAACTGCATCCTCCACCGTCTCCCGCATGGCAGCTATAGAGGGTGATGTTGCCGGTTTGCCGTTGACAATCAGTTCCGGGGAGATGGTAAGAGTCTCCCATAACAGTTCTCCCTCCGGCTCCGTAAGGCCGAAACGCTCCTGAGCGTACCTGACGACAAACGCGTGAGGATCAAGAGTATCGGGACTATTGAGAGCCTTGGCGTAGGAGGCCAGCAGTATCCTGAACCCCGACAGTGGCCAGGTATTCCTTACCTGCTCCATGTCAGTCACCTCATAGTTCACATCCCATGTAAAGCCGTAGAGACCTGATGTTGACCAGGAGGTCATCACGATGCCGGTATATCCCGCCTCCCTGGAGTATGGAATAAAGTCGCGCTGGTTGTTGAAATGCTTCTCCCAGCAGGTGACATATGAGTTATCAGGGTGGCTCCTGACGGAGGGGGAACCCCAGAACTCGAGACCCTGGTCCTGCAGGGCGGCGATGTCACCGAAATAGTTGGTCTTCCATCCGTAGTTCCAGTCGATGAAGATCGTCTCTTCAGGCATCTCCGATGCTGCTTCAGGGTACTTGAGGAGTATATCGGCCCACATGACCGGCCTCTTGCCGAGGCTTATCACTATGTCGCACATCATCTTCATATAATCCACAAAGAGCTTCGACTTGCCCTCTGTGGCTACCTTGAGCGAGCAGGCGGGACAGTGCCCCAGAAGATGGGTCTCATCACCGCCGATATGGATGTAGTCAGACCTGTGCAAAGAGGCCATATCTGCAAAGAGGTCGGCAAACAACAGACTGTCAGCCTCCTCCTTCAGCGGGCAGAGCTGAGAGATCTCCTTGCGGTCCTCCTTCAGCTCACTGTACCTGTCGTGCCGCAGTATGTACTCTACATGCCCGAAGCACTGCTGCAGGGGAATCACATCTATCCCCAGGGCCTCACAGTAATCGACGAACGATCTCACCTCTTCGCGGGTATATGCCAGTTCGTTGGAGATGGTTGTGTTGTTCTGATAGGGGTATGATGCCTCCCACTCCATAACCAGGGTGTTCATCCCGAAGGCTGCCAGCTCATCTGCCAGGGCCTTCAGGGCATCCATTGTCATAACCTGTATCCTGAGGTCGACGTGAAAACCTCTGACGGTAAACTGGTTATCCTCCATCAGAGGAATCAGCTCTGCCTGCTGCTCCTGCGGGTGGCCGTTACGGCATCCTGCAAGCATCGTCAGTGCAACGGCGGTCACAGAGAGTGACATTCTCATTCTTTTCTTCATTGAACAGTTCTTCATGCTGCCGGATATGTTTGTTTATATGAGGCTCACGCCTTCACCTGTTATGGCGATGCGGGTTTTGGTCCCGTTACCTTCCCTGACAGTGACCGCGGTGACACCCCTTCTGGTTTTAAACTTCACAAGCTCTCCGCGCTTCTCCCCCGATGACGGTATAACCAGCATATGTGAACTTACACTACCGCTCCCCCTCAGCATGAAGGATGCTACGGGAGCTTCTTCGGATCGGCCCCTGATGCTTACCAGACCGGTGCCGGCTACAAACCTGCCCTCTCCCGAGGTGTCTGTGGCAAAGATTTTGGTCACCCTGTCAGTTTTTATGCTGACCGCTTCCCCTGACGTGTCGTGGGTCACCACCGACGGCGGGAAGTGCAGCAGTATCTCATAGCTGTGCTCGCCTTCCGTCTCGAAGAAGTCACTGATTACCGCAAAACGATCTCTTACTATTGTGATTGTCCGGCTCCAGTGCACGGACGAATTTGTTGCCTCTTCAGGAGGCGATACCATTGTGAGTGAGGAGAGCTCCTCTCCGGGTTTCCACTTCGTAATCCTGTTAGGCGTCTCCCTCCTTGGCACCCAGAGTATCGACGATGAGGTAGCCTCCTCGGTCACCCCGTCAATTATAACCGTATTGTGTGCCCTGGTTGTCCGGTACCATGATACCAGCTCCGGTTCATCATAGTTACAACAACCGCTCTCAATGATCAGAGGCGAGCCGTTGTTCCACATCTCAAATCCCAGTCTGCCGGCATGAGCATGGGCTCCGATCACTGATGCGGGGTTGGCAAGAAGGTACCAGCCTGTTTCACCGCCCTCTCTCATAACTGCCACCTGTGTGTCCGGGAAAAAGGCTGATTTCTGGTCTCCTGCAACTGCCATTGCCCCGAGAATATCATTGATTGTAGCCAGTATGGGCTTGACCGGCATCTCGTAAGAGTCATTCACCTGCGGTACGGTGCCGTCGGGTCTCCCGACGGCAGCGAGGTATAGTGCCATCTTTCGAAGCATGGGCAGGGAATTTACCGGCGGTTCAATGCCATTGGCAGTGCAGAGCAGGAACGCATCCCTGAAGAGATGTGCCTGGAAGGGATAGTAGCCGAACATCTGCTCCACGTTCCCTCCGTCAGCATAGAAGGCATTCGCCAGGTGATGATTCAGAATGATCATCGCCTTCCGGCGAAGCTCGGCCGCATCGTCAAGGTCAGGGAAGAGTACCCCCAGGTAGAGCATGGCAAGCCCGCCGTGCGACTGGTGGTTGAACTCATTGAGTTTTGCCTGCCCGAACCCTGTAAGAAGGATGTGGGCATGCTCCCTGAGCGTAGCGGCGATCACTCTCTTCTCCTCATCCGTCAGTCCCTTCTCTCCCAGGTACCAGCACCAGGATAGATGGATTGACCGCCACGCCACCTGCATATCGCGCCAGTTGTATGTTGTGCGGTGCGAGTCAGGCAGGCGCGGATTATCTGTGATCCATTGCCTGATGATCCGCATCATATCGTCGAGGTACGACCTGTCGCCGCTGATGTGGAACATCCTTGCAAAAGAGGGAAGGAAATAGAACCTGTTGAGCCATACGCTCTTTTCTATCTCGCTTTTTTCATATTTCTGCCAGCCGATGGGGTCACCGTAAACCTCTGACAGTACACCGCCGCGGATGGCGGTAACAATAGCCTCATCATCCTCCGAGCCTATAATTGCCATCTGTATGAACTTGCCACCCTGGTCCTTCGGAATATAGTCGCCAAAACTGTAAAGAGGAACATACTTCATAAAGGGGAAGAGGGGCTTGCCCTCCTCCACAGGGTTGAAGAAGAGGCGTCTGAAGGCAGCTGCCGGTGCGGCGTTAATGTTCAATCCCCCCAATGCAACACCGGCAGTGCCTGCAAACATATTTCTTATGAACCTTCTCCGTCCTCCGCTCATCCGATAAACTTACGAAAATTACTCTTCTCCGAAAGAATCCCTGTCGAAATAGAAGCTGCAGTCGGGATGCCTCTGCAGCACAGAAGCGGGGCAGGCAGTTGTGACGGGTCCGTTGATGGTGTTATGGACGGCCTCTCTCTTGCTGCTGCCGGGCACCACACAGAAGAGGTGCGATGCTCCGAAGATGACAGGTATGGTCAGTGTCAGAGCCTTCTCCGGCACCTCCTTCAGCGTTGCGAAACAACCCTCGTTGACCTGTTGTATGCGGCACGACCGGTCAAGTGACACCTTCTTGACAATGAGGGGATCACTGAAGTCGGCCACCGGCGGATCATTAAACGCGATATGACCGTTCTCGCCTATACCGAGGCAGATGATGTCAAGCGGTGCCTCCGTGATGAGTGCCGAATACCTCTCTGCCTCCTTTGCGGTGTCGGCATTGCCGTTGATCAGATGAACACCTTTCATCTTCACCCTGCTGAAGAGCCTGCAGGTCAGATAAAAGGAAAAAAGCTGTTCTGCCCCGTTTTTAAGACCAATATACTCATCCATATGAAATGCCGTCACCCTGCCCCAGTCAATGAGTTGTGATTCTGCAAGATAATCGAGAATCTCATTTTGTGATGGTGCTGCAGCAAAGACCATCCTTATCTCATCCTTAACCTCAAGCAGCCTTACCATGCAGGCCTCAACATCCCTCCCTGCTGCAAGACCCATCTCGGTTCTTGTGGGAAATACATTGACGTT
>CALMRD010000035.1 GCA_937871625.1 uncultured Bacteroidales bacterium
CGGTTGTTTATAAGATTATCAGATTGTCAGTTCGTTGTTGCTTCTCTCAGTTTTTGATGCTCTTGCCGGTTCGTTCCTGATTCTTTCAGTCGGTTGTTGCCTCCGCTGCCTCCGCCGGCTTCTGCTCCTTCACAGGGAATCCGATCTCCAGGATTGCTCCCGTGGGACACTCAGGCACGCACTTGCGGCAGAGCTTGCATTTGTAGGAATCGATGAAGGCCAGGTTGTTCTCCATGGTGATGGCATCATAAGGACATACCTTGACACACTTGCCGCACCCGATGCATGCCACCTTGCATGCCTTGCGGGCAGGACCGCCCTTGTCCTTGTTGACGCACGAGACATAAATCTTGCGGTCTTTCTTGTTGCGCTTGCGCAGCTCGATGATGTTGCGCGGACATGCCTTCACACAGGCACCGCAGGCAACACACTTGTCATCAAGGATCACGGGAAGCTCCGTCACCGGATCCATGTACATGGCGTCAAACTTGCAAGCTAACACACAGTCGCCGCAGCCGAGACAACCATACTGGCATCCCGTGGTGCCTCCGTAAAGCGAGTGGGCGATACGGCAACTCATCGCACCGTCATAATAAGATGTGCGGACGGCGTTGTCGGGAGTGCCGTTGCACCGCACAACAGCTACCTTCGGCTCAACAGCCACGGGCTGACGGTCAAGGATCAGCGCTACCTTTCCCATGGTGTCAGCGCCACCGACAGGACAGTTCAGCCCCTCAAAGGAGGTCGACTTAACCAGCGCCTCGGCAAAGGCGCGACAGCCGGTATAACCGCATCCGCCGCAGTTGGCACCGGGCAAAGCCTCATTGACCAGATCGATGCGGGGGTCTTCAACTACCTTGAACTTCTGCGCTACAAAATAGAGTATCACCGCGGCCAGAAGCCCAAGGAGACTCAGCATTGCGATCGTCAGTAAAACAGTGGAACTCATCTGTCACTCCTTTATTTTGAATTCAAACCTCTCTTCTATTCTGCCTCTCAGCAACCAGATAACCGTATAGTATATCCCAAGTGCCGCAAACGATAACAGCGCTGCAGCAACCTCACCGGCACCTGCTGCCGACAGCAATGCAAACACGGCTATCAGCACCACAAACGGAATGATATATCCTATGGCCAGCGCACGGAAACCCTGAGACAACTGCATCACTACGGTGACACGGTCTCCAGGCTTGAGCCCGGCACCGCTTTTTACTGTGATTACCTTGGTGTCAGACTTGCCGGGCGAACAGACAGACCGCGCCTGACAGCCGGCACAGGCCTCGGCTACGATGATCTCCACATCAGCCGTGCCGTCGCCAGGTGCCCTTAAAACTATACCCTCATGTGTTACTGTCTCTCCCTGCGGCATCAAAAGAATCTTGAGATGGCAATTTTAAGGAATTGCCGTGAAATATTACATAACAATAGTCATTATTTTGGGAAACCAGCAGGATTTGCGATTTTCGACTTTCGAATTGCGAATAGTTGCAGAAATCGCAAATCAGAAATCTGAAATCGCAAATCCACTACTGCCTATTGCCTACTGCCTACTGCCTAAACTCAGCTTATCTCGCTCCACGAATACTTTTTCCCGAAGAGCCGGCGCAGATTTACTTTCAGCAGATGATTGCCGCTGCCGGCCAGATCGGGGTCATCGGCCAGTATCTCTGCGGCACGCGACCGCGCCAGGTTGAGTATCTGACCGTCCTTGCCCAGGTCGGCAATCTTCAGATCAAATGCCATACCGCTCTGCTGAGTGCCCTCCAGGTCGCCGGGACCGCGCATGCGGAGATCAGCCTCCGCAATCTCAAAGCCGTCATTGGTGGCTATCATCGTGTTGATACGCTCCGAAGCCTCCGTGGAACGCTTGTGCGAAGTCATCAGTATGCAGTACGACTGATCCGCGCCACGGCCCACACGCCCGCGCAACTGATGCAGCTGCGACAGCCCGAACCGCTCGGCACTCTCAATAACCATTACACTGGCATTGGGAATGTCAACACCCACCTCTATCACAGTGGTGGCTACCATTATCTGCGCCTGGCCGCGACGGAAAAGATCCATCGATATCTCCTTGTCGCGCGAGGTCATCCTGCCGTGTACCACGCTGATACAATACTGAGGAGGAGGGAAGGCCCGTGCCATGCTCTCCAGACCGTCCTCAAGATCCTTGTAGTCAAGCGTCTCCGACTCCCTGATCAGAGGATATACAACGTATATCTGCCTGCCATCCTCTATCTGCCTGCGCATGAACCCGAACACCTTCTCACGCTCGGCATCCGTAAAGCTCATGGTCTTTATGGGCTTGCGTCCGGGAGGCATCTCATCAATCACCGAGACATCAAGGTCGCCATACAGCGTCATGGCCAGGGTGCGGGGGATGGGTGTCGCCGTCATCACCAGAACATGCGGCGGACATTCGCTCTTTTGCCATAGCTTCGCCCTCTGCGCTACCCCGAAACGGTGCTGCTCGTCTATGATCACCAGCCCGAGGTTGCTGTACCTCACATTCTCTTCAATCAGCGCATGAGTGCCTATCAATATGTCAATGCTGCCGTCCAGCAATCCCTTCTCTATCCTGGCCCTCTCACTCTTCCTGGTCGAGCCGGTGAGAAGGGCAGCCTCCGCATTTATCCCCTCAAGAAACCTTCCTATTGAATTGAAATGCTGTATAGCCAGCACCTCCGTGGGTGCCATGAGGCAGCTCTGATACCCGTTGTCAGCACCTATCAGCATGCTCATGAGAGCCACCATCGTCTTACCGCTGCCCACGTCGCCCTGCAGCAGCCTGTTCATCTGATGCCCGCTGCCCAGATCGGTCCTGATCTCCCTGATGACTCTCTTCTGAGCCTCCGTCAGGGAAAAGGGAAGCCTGGTGGCATAAAAGGTGTTAAGCCTGTCACCCACAACGGAAAAGAGAAACCCCCTCGTATTCTTCGTACGGCTGCCCTTGTACCTTAGCAGGTTGAGCTGTATGTAGAAGAGCTCCTCAAACTGCAGCCTGAAACGGGCATTCTCAATATCAATGTTGGAATCGGGAAAATGAATGCGGAACAGCGCGTCAGCAAGACTCATCAGCTTCATGGGACCGGTGATGCTCACCGGCAGGGTCTCCGTCAGCCGGAGGGAAGGCTGCGAGAAAACCGTGGCTAACAGTTTTGAGATAGCCTTCGAATTGAGGAAGTGATCCTTCATCTTTTCCGTCGTACTGTACTGAGCCTCCAGCGCTGATGAAACCCTTGCGGCTTTTTTCTCCACCTCCTCAATCTCGGGGTGTACAATGTTGAAGGCCCCGCTGAACAGGGTGGGTCTGCCAAAGATAATATACTCCCTGTCAGTCTTATAGGTATTTAATACCCACTTGTGACCCTTAAACCATACCAGCCTGACCATCCCGGTTCCATCATAGAAGTCAGCCGTCAGCCGCCTTCCCTTGCCTCCACCCTCCGCAGAGAAACGTCGTATCTTGCCCCTGAGCTGCACATGCTGCATGTCAGTATCAAGCTCACTCACGGTATAAAAGCGGGTCTTGTCAACATACTTGTATGGGAAATAGTAGATCAGATCCCTGAAAGTGGAGATGCCTGCTTCTGATTCAAGCAGCTCAGCCCGCTTCGGTCCAACCCCCGGAAGGAATTTTATCTCATTGTCAAGCAGTTCAGACATCAGGCAAAGAGAAAATGATACTCACCGAAAATAGTTAAATTTGGGCTGCCATCAAATTTTCCTGACTGACGAAATGAACATCTACCCGGTAACGGCCGCTATTAAGCATCTTCTCACCTCACGTAGTTCCGCCGGATACGGAGTACACAGCCCGTTCGTCTATGACTTTCTCACAAAAGTTGTCAGGGGCAAAACAGAGCCCCATATCCTTGAGGAGGTTGAAAGCCTCAGAAGAGAGATGCTCTCCGACAGAAAAACGGTCACGGTCACTGACCTGGGGATAGGATCAGTAGTGAGCCGTGGGGCAGAGCGTAAGATATCAGCTATTGCTGCGGCAGCATCACTGCCAACTGGGCAGGCAGCACTGCTGGCAAGGGTGGCCCGGGCAGCGGTAATCAGAATAGAGGACTCAGAACCGGGGACCATGAAAACTGGTGGCGCTGATGCGGATGCAGGTCGCAGCAGTTTTGGCAGTACATTGATGAGGCAGGCTTCAGAGCAGGGGATGCCTCTGGCAGGTTCCTCCCTTACCGAAACTGGGCAGAATTTACTGATTCAGGAGAGCAACACAACGAAGGGCCGGACAGATGACCGGTCAAGACCGAAAAAAAGAAAGATAATTCTC
>CALMRD010000036.1 GCA_937871625.1 uncultured Bacteroidales bacterium
TGATGGTTGACATCCTGGAGCTTGAGAAGGCGGAGAATTTCGGGAAGCTGATGGCGGTATTCCTCTGGATATACGGGTTCATGAGTCCTGTTGCAGGACTGATAGCTGACCGGATAAACCGCAAATGGCTCATTGTTGCCAGTCTCTTTGTATGGTCAGGTGTAACCTTTTCCATGGGGTACACCAGTAATTTCCAGGTTCTGTACGGTCTGAGGGCTGTGATGGGCATCAGTGAAGCTCTTTACATTCCTGCCGGGCTGTCTCTGATTGCCGACTATCATCGGGGCAGCACACGGTCACTGGCTGTAGGCATCCACATGACCGGCCTGTACGTTGGGCAGGCTATGGGAGGTTTCGGTGCCACGGTGGCGGATGCGTGGTCATGGCAGAGCGCCTTTCACCTTTTCGGGATCGTAGGGCTGGTTTACAGTGCCATACTGGTAATTGCACTGAGGGAGCATCCGGAACGGAAAAGAGTATCAGCTTCAGCCGTCACGGCGAAGCCGCAGAAGCCGCCGGTGCTTTCAAGTCTGACACTCCTGTTGGGTATGACAAGTTTCTGGATGATACTCTTCTATTTTGCGGTCCCCAGTTTTCCGGGGTGGGCAGTAAAGAACTGGATGCCCACACTCTTTTCAGAGAGCCTGGGTATTGAGATGGCCAGGGCAGGACCGATAGCGACCATAACCATTGCAGCCTCCTCATTCCTGGGTGTGATAGCCGGGGGCATACTGTCGGACAGGTGGGTGGCTGTCAATTTGCGTGGCCGTATATTTACCAGTGCCATAGGACTGGCACTGACAATACCTTCCCTCCTCTTCTTCGGGCTGGGACGTGACATATTCTGGATCATCGGCGGGGCAGTGCTCTTCGGCATCGGCTACGGCATGTTTGACGCCAACAACATGCCCATTCTTTGCCAGTTCGTCTCGCCACGGCACAGGGCTGCCGGGTACGGTCTCATGAATATGACCGGTGTATTTGCAGGTGCGCTCATAACCAGCCTGCTGGGCAGGTCGACCGATTCGGGGCACCTGGGCAGGGATATGGCCGCGCTGGCGATACCCGTACTCATAGCCCTGGTCCTGCAGCTGTTGATCCTTAAGCCCAGGGTGGCGGACAAGCTGGCCGATGAGTGACGATCATCGGCCGGAAGGGGGAATATCATTATGCGCCCAGGAGGATGAGGCTCAGTCCGATTACAATCATTCCGCTGATGAGACCGTATATCGCAACATGGTGTTTGCCGTACTTGTGTGCGGCAGGAAGCAGTTCATCAAAGGAGATATACACCATTATGCCTGCCACCATGGCAAAGACATATCCGAGACTTACGTCGCTGTCAAACAATGAGAGTATAAAATAGCCTGCCACTGCCCCGACAGGTTCCGAGAAGCCGGACAGAACCGACCATGTGAGTGCTTTCTTTCTCGAGCCGGTGGCATAATATACCGGGACCGAGACGGCAATTCCCTCAGGGATATTATGAATGGCAACCGCGATGGCGATGCTCACACCCACGGTAACATCTGACATAGCAGACATGAAGGTTGCAACACCTTCGGGAAAGTTGTGTATCCCGATAGCCACAGCAGTAAAGACTCCCAGTCGCATCAGCTTCTGGTCTTTGGCACCTGACCATCCCATCCGTCGCCGCCTTCCCTGGCATTCCGGCGTCTTCGGGTCGCGCGTCTCCGGGTGCATCTGCTCCACTCTTTTCAGCTCATGGGGGTTTCCCTGTGATGGGAGTACCTTGTCGAGAGCCGCAGAGAGTCCTATGCCAATTATGAATGACATGAATGTCAGCCACGCTGCAGGAGCGGCATCATAATTCATCCTCATGATATCGCCGGCCTCGGTAAGTATCTCGGTAAATGAGATGAATATCATCACACCGGCCGAAAAACCAAGGGAAAAGGCAAGGAAGGTGGTCTTGGTGCGCCTGGCGAAGAAGGCAATAAGTCCGCCTATTCCCGTAGCCATTCCGGCGAACAGAGTGATGCCGAAGGCAAAAAGTACCAGGGAGCGGTCCATTCAGAGCTTATTTAGATTCATTTTAAATTGCAAATTTAGAACAAACATTGAAAAAACAAGCGACAGGACGCGATCATAGTAAAAAAAGCTATTAATTAGTGATCTGAGAAACAACGATGAATCTCTTTGATTATTACAGGATACTGGGCCTGAGGCAGGGTGCTTCGGATGATGAGATCAGGAAGGCCTACCGCAGAAAGGCCATGGAGTTTCATCCTGACCGCAATCATTCGGAAGATGCCCAGGATCAGTTCATCAGGGTAACGGAGGCTTATGAATACCTCACCTCCCACCCCCACGGCAGGAATATCAGTGAGGATGAGCTGAGGAGGAATTACCAGGCGTGGGTTGACTACAGGCGGGCTGAAGCCAGGCGGAGGGCTGAGCAGTATGCCAGGAACTCCTATTCCGATTTCAAGAAGAGCAGTCTCTACAGGAGCACCTCAGCCATTGACGGCACCATGGTCTTTCTTGGATTTGCGCTTGCCATTACTGTCATTCTCATGACGGTATTCGGTTACAGCTACCGCCTGAGGACAGCCACCTCACCCCAGCAGGAACCCTCGCTGTCGCTGGCCATAGTAACCTTCACCGTTGGTGTTATCTACCTGATAGTCACAGTATTCTATTTCAGCGCCTGGCTTGCACAGGAGAAAAACAGGAGGCAAAAGAGAAATGTCAAACAGAATTAAAATCAAGAACCCTTTTGATCCGGCCGGGAATCCCTGTTTCGGTTGCAGTCCCACAAATCCTGCAGGACTCAGACTTACCTTTGAAGCTGAGGATGGAAAGCTCTATGCATCCTGGGATCCGTTGCCGCAGTTCCAGGGTTATATCAACGTGCTTCACGGAGGTATCATTGCCACCCTGCTTGACGAGACCGGGGCATGGTGCATCAACGTAATGGCGGGCACTTCAGGGGTGACCTCATCACTTACGGTAAGGTACCTTAAACCGGTTCACATCAGCAGAGGCAAGGTAACTGTAGAGGCTGCCATTGTCAGGCTGGAGGAGAGGAGTGCACATATCCACTGCAGGCTTGCTGACGGTGAGGGCAAGCACTGTGCCGAGGCCGATATTGACTACTTCATCTACCCACCGGAGATAGCCCGGAAGCGGTATCATTACCCTGGGAAAGAGGCTTTTTATCAGCAGCAGGGCTGACGTCGCTGCAGGCAGGTAACTGAACGTCACCGGACTGCAAGCCTCTCATTTTCCGTACCGTGCAAGTGGGATGGCCTCGTGACCGGAGAAGTCAGACCTGAGATACTTGTAGTAACCGGTAATACCTATCATAGCTGCATTGTCTGTGGTATAGCGTAACTCCGGCAGGAAGAGGTTCCACCCCCGTTTTGCAGCTTCCCTACCGGCAGCCTGCCGCAATCCTGAGTTGGCAGAGACGCCTCCCGCTATGCCAATCTCCCTGATACCTGTCTCCTTTGAAGCCCGTACAAGTTTACCCACCAGTATCTCGATTATTGTACGCTGCAGTGACGCCGCAAGGTCATTACGCCGGCTCTCAATGAAACCAGGGTTCTCCGCCACCCTGTCGCGCAGGAAATAGAGGAAGCTGGTCTTCAGTCCCGAGAAGCTGAAGTTGAGTCCCTGTATCCGTGGTTTGGCAAAGAGGAAGGCATGGGGGTCGCCTTCAGCCGCCAGTTTGTCTATCACCGGTCCTCCCGGATAGGGCAGCCCCATCACCTTGGCGCACTTGTCAAAAGCCTCACCGGCAGCGTCATCAATGGTTGCTCCTATTATCTCCATGGAGAGATGATCATGCATAACCATCAGCTGTGTATGTCCACCCGACACCAGGAGACAGAGGAAGGGGAATTCCGGCAGTGGCTCCTCCCTCCCGGGTTCCCTGACGAAGTGAGACATGACGTGGGCCTGCAGGTGATCAACCTCTATAAGCGGTATGTTGCGTGCCAGCGCAAACCCCTTTGCAAATGAGCTGCCCACAAGAAGTGATCCGAGCAATCCGGGTCCGCGTGTCCAGGCAACGGCACTGATCTCCCCTGCAGTTGTCCCGGCCATCGCAAGCGCTCTGTCCACCACGGGAACTATGTTTGCCTGGTGTGCCCTTGATGCCAGTTCCGGTACTACACCACCGTATGCCTGATGTACAGCCTGTCCTGCGATAAGGTTTGAAAGCACCATACCGTCCCTGATTACAGCAGCGGAAGTATCGTCACAGGAAGATTCTATCGCAAGGATCGTAACGGTTGGCGCCATTTTTGTATAACTCTTTTTATTAACTTCGCCTGCGGCGGGAATGTCGTAATGAATGGGCAAAATTATTAAAAAAATCGTCAGGGTGCTGCTTACTGTCGTTGCGGTGCTCATCATCGTTCCTGCCGTCATCATGCTGCTCCTTCAGGCCCCCAGGGTACAGACCTTCACCGTAAATCGGCTCACCGCAATCCTCTCCGGAAAGACCGGGGCGGATATTTCCATCGGGAAAGTGTCATACTCCTATTTCAGGAAGGTGCTGCTGGAGGATATTCTCTTTGAGGACCAGAGCGGAGACACACTCCTGGCTGTCCGTAAGGCTAACCTGAGAATCAGGACTTTCAAGCCATCTGCAGGTCGTTTCAGTTTCGGCAGAACGGACCTTCATGAAGTCGATTTCCGGATGGTCACCGACACATCCGGAGTAATGAACCTCACACGATACATTGATGCCATCAGTGGAGGCAGGGAACCTGACAGCACCAGGCAAGCTGACATACGATTCTCTGATATTTACCTTTACAACGGTGCCTGCCTGCTCACCAACAGATCAGACAGCACAGGCACCACACCGGGGCTGGTAAACTTCAGTGACCTCAGGTTGTCAGAGATAAATGCAAGGGTCAGGGACCTGAGTATCATCAGAGACTCAGTCAGCATGGTGATCAGGGATCTCTCCTTCACCGAGGCCGGAGGTTTCAGAACAGAAAGCCTTGACATGAGCACAAGCATAGCCCGCAATAAGCTATCATTCAGGGATATAAACCTTTCTACCGATGCCAGCTCGATCCTGGCTGACAGGATCATACTGACAGCCCGTGATTCGGCCTCATGGAAAGACTTTGTCAATGAGATCAGATTTGACATGTTGTTTCAGAGCTCCGATGTTGCCACCCAGGACCTGGCCTGGTTTATCGCACCGCTGAGAGGTGTAAGTGAGACCGTCACTTTTTCAGGTAGGCTGAATGGTACTGTGGCCGAGATGAAGGGGCGCAATATATCCATAGACTATTCGACCTCCACCAGTCTGAATTTCGACTTTGACATTTCAGGTCTTCCGTCAATAAATGACAGTTATCTCTATGTTGATTTCACTGACATGAGTACCACTGCCGCTGATGTTGAGAAGGTGATTGTTCCCGGCAGGGCTCCCATAAAGCTTCCTGAGCCGGTTCACGGGCTTGGCCTTATTACCTATACCGGCAGTTTCACCGGCTTTACTACTGATTTTGTCTCTTTCGGCAAGCTGACGACAGAGAGAGGGAGTGTCTCAACTGACCTCTCGCTTAAGCCTGACGGCAGGAACAGGTTCAGTTTCAAGGGTTTTCTCAGCACCAGCGACTTTGATCTCGGTTATGTCACCGGTAATACCGGGCTCTTTGGCGGACTCTGGATGCATGCTGATCTTGATGGTTCCATGGAGTCGTTCAGGCATCTTTCCGCAAACATCAGCGGTGTCATTGACAGTGTGGAGATCAACTCTTACAATTACAGCAATATAGCTGTGGAGGGTAGTTACGGGGACAGCATATGGGATGGTTCAGTGGCGGTAAGAGACCCGGCAATGGTCATGGATCTGATGGGCAGGTTTGATCTTGAGAAGAGCATGCCTGAATTTGATTTCACCATGAATCTTTCGCGCGCTGACCTGCACAGGTTAAACCTGATCAGCAGCGATACCCTTTTCAAAGCTTCCGCGCTCCTTACCGCCAGTTTCAGGGGTAGCAAAGCCGATAACATCGTAGGAGAGATAAGGCTTATCAATTCCACTCTCAACAACTCCAACGGACAGCTGAGCATCTATGATTTCCTCATCAGTTCCTTGCAGGAGAAGGGTGAGAATGTGTTGAAGCTCAGATCTGATTTTGCTGATGCAGAGGTGCGGGGGCGATACACCTTCGATGCCATTCCGGCGACGGTCAAGATGGTACTTGCTGAGCTCTATCCATCGCGATATCCCTCACCAGTGGAGAAGAGTGATGTGCCGGAGGCTGATCTCACTCTTTCAGCCACCATCAGGAGGATCGACAAGCTCAACGAATTCATGGGCACAGGATTGAGCATAGCTGACGGGAGCAGGCTGACCGGAAGGCTGAACTCAAGCCGGTCGGAGATCAGTGTTGCTCTGCAGTCAGGCGCGATCTCCTACGCAGGCACCACACTGACCACCATGAATCTCTCCGGTTCTGCCGGGGGAGGAAAGATGGCGATCACCCTTAAGGCGGATACGTTGCTTCTTCCTGACAGGTCGGTTCTGGGCAACTTCATTGCTGAAGCCGGAAGTCATACCGATACGCTGGATCTGGGCATACGATGGGATAACAGGGACGGAGGCAGGACTTTCGGGGAGGTAAGTGCCAGGGGTTATTTCAGCCTTAACGCCTTGAACAAGGCTTTCCTTACGGTAGGCCTGCTCCCGACGGCGTTCACAGTTGACCGAGTGCCGTGGAGTGTGAATCCGGCGCGCATCGTCATTGACTCAACCACAGCCTGGTTTGACAATATCCTTATCAACGGCAGCAATAAATACATAAGGCTTGACGGCAAAATCTCACCGGAGCCTGAAGAGAGGCTTACGCTCACCTTTGAAGGGCTGAACCTCTCATATGTCAATAACATGGGCAGCAGGGACAGTCGCGGCCGTAAAGAGAAGAGTGCCGGTTCACCCGGGATGAACATCAGCGGAGTCATGGGTGGCTATATCACCCTCTCTGATCTATATGAAAACTTCCTGTTTGAGAGCAATTTCAGTGTACGTGACTTCAAGCTCAACGAAAACAGCTACGGTCTTCTCTCCGTATTGAGTGAATGGAATCCTCAGGAGAAGTTGGCTGAGATCCATATCTTCAACGATTATGAGGGATCACGCTATTTCGATATAAGCGGCAGCTATTCACCCTCGTTGAAAGGGGCAGATCTCACTATCGCAACAAACAGCATGCCCCTGGATGTCATCAATCCGCTGGTAGGCACATTTGCCTCTGATGTTAAAGGTACAGCCACCGGAACTGTCAGGCTGCACGGAGGGGTAAGGGGATTGATGCTTAACGGTGCGGTGATGGCCCGCGATGCCTCAATGAAGATAGACTTTCTTCAGACGAGGTACAGTTTCTCCGACAGCATCAGGTTCAATCCTGATGGCATACTGTTCCGTGACATCACGATTTTTGACGAGAGAAACAACCAGGGGAAGATAAACGGAATGCTCTCGCACCGTTCATTCAATGACATAGGCATTGCTCTCGACATCAACATGGAGAAGATGATGGTACTGAACACCCGATCCAAGGACAGTGAGAGCTTTTACGGTACTGCATTTGCGAGCGGTTACGCAGGCATCAGGGGTGGTGAGGAGAGGCTCTCCTTCAATATTTCAGCGCGTACTGCCGGCGGCACAGAGTTTTATATACCACTCAATTCATCATCGAGCGTCAGTGACTATCCATACATAATCTTCACAGACCCTGCCGGCGATGAGGTTGCAGCAGAGGAGGAGAGGACCATCTTCACCCGGCAGGTCAAGGAGAGCAATCTTGAACTCAATTTTGACCTTGAGGTGACGCCGGAAGCCAGGGTGCAGCTAATCATGGATGCCACTTCCGGAGGGGTGATAAGGGGTACCGGCTCAGGAAATCTGAATATAAATATAAATTCAAAGGGTGATTTGAGAATGGCCGGAGACTACGTGATCAGTGACGGTGATTACCTGTTCACCCTTGGTAACATACTCAACAAGCGCTTTGTAGTCGAGGAGGGTGGCACGATCACATGGAACGGTGAGATTGATGATGCCGATCTGGATCTGAAAGCCATCTACCGTACCAAAGCCTCACTGGCACCGCTCTCTTTTGCCTATACCGAGATGGAGAAGTTGAAGGAGAGGCTGCCCGTGGAGTGTCATCTTCTGCTCTCAGATAAGCTGCTTAATCCGGCCATCAAGTTCGATATACATCTGCCCACTGCCGACGAGGAGACCAGGGATTATCTGAGGATGGCCATAGACACGGAGGATGAGCTCAGCAGGCAGTTCCTCTATCTGCTGGTGATGAACAGCTTCTATACTGACCCGGCCCTCTATAGTGCCACCAGCAGCGGCAGTGCACAGGATCCCTACGGCCAGGCAGATACACAGGACGCCACCATCCTGGGTAAGACAACCACAACCGAGATGCTTTCAAACCAGCTAAGCAACTGGTTATCACAGATTAGTAATGACTTTGACATAGGCTTCAATTACAGGCCCGGGGATGAACTCACCGATGATGAGATTGAAGTTGCACTTTCCACCCAGCTGCTGAATGACAAGATCACCCTGAACGGCAACCTGGATGTAGGCGGGGCACAGACAAAAGAGTCGACCAGCAAGTTCAGCGGTGAATTTACCATTGAGTTCAGGCTTACCGAGATGCTTCGGCTGAAGGTCTTCAACCGGTCGAACAACATTCTTTTCTACCCGGTACACCCATACACCCAGGGTGCGGGTGTCTTTTACAGGCGTGATTTTGACCGGCTGAATGATCTCTTTCTAAATCCCGCTGAGAGGAAGAAAAAGATTATCGGGCCACCGGAAGAGACCGGTGACCAATAACTTATCAACAACAGCCCTTTTTTTCCACCGTAGGTATAATTCGCATCTGTTTTGGACGTTTTTTTAATATATTCGCGCGATGATATAAAAAAGTAAGTCAAACAGTTAACAATTAAAAAAAGCACAATGATATTAGCAAACATTTTATTACAGGGTACTGCAGCCACTCCAGCCGCCGAGGAGGCATCAATGTCACTGGCTGATCTATACGTGGCCGGTGGCTGGGTGATAGTCATCATCACCTTGCTGTCATTTATTGCTCTTTATATATTTATTGAAAGAGTTCTTGTCATACGCAAGGCCTCAAAGGTAGATGCCAACTTCATGAACCGGATCAAGGATTACATGTATGAAGGCAAGGTTGATGCCGCTCTGCAGCTATGCAGAAAGACAGACTCACCGCAGGCACGTATGGTTGAGAAGGGCATCACCCGTCTCGGCAGGCCGCTTGCCGATGTCACTGCAGCCATTGAGAATGTCGGCAGGCTTGAGATACACAAGCTTGAGAAAAGGTTTCCTACCCTGGCAACAATCGCCGGAGCGGCACCGCTGGTGGGCTTTTTCGGAACGGTAATAGGTATGATAAAAGCCTTCTATGAGATGTCGCTGGCAGGTAACAGTCTTGATATCAGCACTCTCAGCGGCGGCATCTACGTTGCGCTGATAACCACAGTGGGCGGCCTCATACTTGGCATCCTGGCCTACTTTGGTTATAACCTCCTGGTGGTCAGGGTTGAGAACGTGGTTTTTCAGCTTGAAACCACTTCCACGGAGTTCCTCGATATACTTAACGAACCTGTAAAGTAGCATCGTATGGCAATTACAACCAAGAATAAGGTCAGCGTAAACTTCAGCAGTGCGGGCATGTCTGATATCGTGTTCCTGCTGTTGCTGTTCTTCATGCTGACATCCACGCTGGTTCAGCCGACAGCTATCAAGCTGCTGTTGCCGAAGGGTACCACCCAGACCTCAGCGCGTCCCATGACCACTGTCTCCATCACCAGGGACCTGCAGTATTTCATTGAAGACCAGCCTATCCTGCTTGAGAACCTCGAGTCAGCCCTGCAGGCGAAGGTTGGCAGCAACCCTGAGATTTATGTCTCTCTCCACTCTGACAGGAGCGTTCCTGTTGAGTATGTTGTGAACGTTATGAACATTGCGGCAAAGAACCAATACAAGCTTATACTTGCCACAACCCCGAAATAGCAACCGAGAGCCTCTTACCCGGGAGAGGAAGCAGGGTCTGGTCATCAGTATTCTGGTGCACCTGCTGCTTGCTCTCCTTATCATATTTGTAACCTTCAGGGTACCGCTGCCCGACACTTCGGAGGAGGGGCTGCTCGTGAATTTCGGTTTTGACGAGACCGGTGAAGGCCTCTATGAACCCGCCCCCCAGCCTGTCTCCCCTCCTGTTGCCCCACCGTCGGCCGCTGATGAGGGATCTGATGATGCCATACTGACGCAGGACTTTGAGGAGGCGCCGGAGGTTGTGAAGAAGGAGCCTGACCCTGAAGAGATCAGGAGGCAGGCAGAAGCACGTGCTGCACAGATCAGGAGGGAGCAGGAGCTCGAGGCTGAGAGAAGAAGGATAGAGCAGGAGACAGCTGAGAGGCTGAAGAGAGAGGAGGAGCAGCGGCGTATTGATGCGGCCAATGCCCGGGCCAGAAGCGCTTTCGGCAATACTGCCAATACCGGAACTGCAGGCCAGAGTGAAGGCGTTGCCGGGGGCACCGGTAACCAGGGAGTGGAAACGGGCACCGTTGGCGCAGAAAGATACGGACCCGGGGGCGGTACTGGCAACATCTCGTTTAGCCTCGGCAACAGAGGTGCTACGGCTCTGCCGTATCCCCCATATGATTACCAGGGTGAAGGAAAGGTGGTTGTTGAAGTGACCGTGGATCAGTCTGGCAGAGTCACAAACGCCAGGTCAGGGGTCGTAGGATCGACTACGCAAGATGAATATCTTTTAAGGGTAGCCCGTGAGGCAGCACTCAAGGCACGCTTTGACAGCAGCCCCAATACGCCCATCCAGAAAGGAACAATCACTTACATTTTCAAGCTCAAATAGCGGTCTCTGCCGGGGAGGCTTACATGCTGCCGTGTCAGTGCACCAGGATTTTCTGCCCGGATCTCGTCATAAGAGTAGTGCATCAGGGTGTTCCAGGTTAATCAGAAGTTTAGCGCGACAGGGTCCGCATCTCCGGTCAGAAGAGTCCCACAACCAGGTCCAGCACGCCCGTCAGCTTCAGGGCTGAGGCCATGACGGCAACCAGCAGGACGATACGTACAACCCTGGGACCCCAGCTCACGGCCACCTTTGAGGCGAGCCATCCACCCGTACCCTGCCCCACGGCAAGTATTATTCCGTACATATATTTAACCTGATCGCTGATGATACATACAAAGAGGGCGATTCCTGTAAGAAGAGTGACTATCAGCACCTTATGAGCATTGGCCTTGGTCAGCCCCTCTCCTGCGCCAAGCACAAGTGCCGCAAGGAGGAAGAGACCTACGCCGGCCTGGATGAAGCCGCCGTAAACACCGATAAAGAAGAGCAGCACGATGACCCACCAGCGTCGCCGGGTGCTGATCGCCACGGCATGCTCCCTGAGCCACTTCTCAGGCTTGTACAGTATCACGAAAAACATAAATATCAGCAATCCTGCTATCAGCAGCTCCATGATCCTCTCGTTGATCCTTACTGCCAGAAGTGAGCCGGCCAGTGAGCCGGCCACAGCCGGGACAGCCATCCAGACTGTATCACGAAAGCTGAATATCTTTTGCTGCCTGAAGCTCCAGCTGCTCACCGCGCTCTGCACCAACACCCCGATACGGTTGGTGCCGTTTGCGATATTGGCCGGAAGGCCGAGGAACATCAGCAGGGGCAATGTTATCAGTGATCCGCTGCCGGCAAGAGTATTGACAAAACCTGCAAAGAGGCCGGCAACAATGACAGCCAGATACATGTACCATTCCATAAGAGAGGGATGTTTTATCTCTCGAGGATATCCCTGACAGCGGCCTGGAGGTTATCTATCAGATCAGTATCCTTTATTACGTAGTCAGCAATGCCACGGCGTGCAAACTCCAGCACCACGGCCCCCTTCTCCTGAGCGGAGAGCATTATCACGGGCACTTCGGGTGCCAGCCTTGTGATCTCTTCATAGACAGCCATTCCATCCATGGGTACATCACCCTCCTTCAGGAAATAATAATCCAGAATGATCAGGTCAGGGTTTTCATCGAGGGCAGGGATACACTCCTCACCATAGGCAAAGGCTCTTACCCTGTAACCGGCACCTTCAAAGCGTGTAGCGACAAGGCTGGTGATCAGCGGGTCATCATCGACCACAAATATTAACTTTTCTTCCACGGCGACTACCTTTATTGAAGGTAAAAATACAAAAGCTATTTTTAATTTCCTACATGGAGAAAAGAGGGTAGTCCTTCATCATCTTCACCACCCTATCACCCACGGAGTCAATTACCGATTCATTTTCAATCCCGGTAATCACCTCGTCAATCAGTGACACGACAGCAGCCATATCGTTCTCTTTCAGTCCGCGTGTGGTGACTGCCGGAGTGCCAACCCTGATACCGGATGTCAGGAAGGGAGAGCGGCTGTCAAAGGGCACCATGTTTTTATTAACAGTTATGTGAGCCTTCACCAGCGTATTTTCCACCTTTTTGCCTGAGATTTCCGGGAAACGGGTTCTGAGATCAATAAGCATGGAGTGGTTGTCGGTACCGTCAGAGATAACCTTATATCCCAGGCTCATGAATGCTTCGGCCATCACCGAGGCATTTTTCTTCACCTGCTGCTGATAGAGGCGGAACTCCGGTGTCAGAGCCTCGCCAAACGAGACTGCCTTGGAGGCGATGACATGTTCAAGGGGGCCTCCCTGTATCCCCGGGAAGACGGCTGAGTTGAGCATTGCCGACATCATCTTCACCTCGCCCTTCGGTGTGGTGACGCCCCACGGGTTGGGAAAGTCCTCTCCCATCAGTATTATGCCCCCACGCGGACCCCTCAGGGTCTTGTGGGTTGTTGAGGTTACTATATGTGCATATTTAAGCGGGTTGTCAAGCAATCCTGCAGCTATCAGTCCTGCCGGGTGTGCCATATCTATCATCAGCATGGCGCCCGTCTTATCAGCTATTTCGCGCATCCTGGCATAATCCCACTCTCGTGAATAGGCTGATGCGCCGCCCACTATCAGTTTTGGTTTCTCCCTGAGGGCGACCTCCTCCATCATGTCATAGTCAACCCTGCCTGTCTCCTCCCTGACGCCATAAGCCACAGGGCGGTAGAGAATGCCCGATGAGTTAACGGGTGATCCGTGTGAGAGGTGACCGCCGTGCGAAAGGTCAAGCCCCAGAAAAGTATCGCCCGGCTTCAGCACCGTGAGGAATACAGCCATATTGGCCTGTGCCCCGGAGTGCGGCTGGACGTTGGCATAGGAAGCATTGAACAGCTGCTTCAGCCGGTCAATAGCCAACTGCTCTGCCTGATCAACAACTTCACATCCGCCGTAATACCTCGCTCCCGGATACCCCTCAGCATACTTGTTGGTAAGCACAGAGCCCATAGCCTCAAGTACCTGCGGACTGACAAAGTTTTCGGATGCAATCAGTTCAAGTCCGTCAGTCTGACGTTTGCGTTCACGATCTATCAGATCAAATATGACAGTGTCTCTTTCCATAAATCTGTTCTGTTTCTGTTCCGTTTATCAGGTCCGTGAATCAATGCCCACGGAGAGGTAAGAGGCAAATATACATTTAAATATTAATTTTACTAATGAGACTGTTTTTACTATTTTAGCTTCATGAGAAAGAGCCTGATTATAGTACTTGCCTCCCTGATGTCTGCCTCGTGCAGTACCCGGGAGATCCCGGCAGTCGGGAGCAGCACCGATGTTGGCGGGAAGATACCTGTACCTGCCATTGAGTTTGCCCCTGAGCATTATATCTGTCACCGGGCGGCAGTAATGACGATTGACGGAGAGATCACCGACGAGGAGTGGTCTTCAGCTCCCTGGAGCAACCTCTTCAAGGATATTGAGGGAGAGCTGAAACCAGCGCCGCTGCATGACACCCGGATGAAGATGCTGTGGGATGACAGTTACCTCTACATCGCAGCTGAGCTGAAGGAACCGCACATATGGGCAACACTGAGACAGCGCGACACGGTTATATTCCATGACAACGACTTCGAGGTTTTTATTGATCCCGACGGCGATACCCACGGTTATTACGAGTTTGAGATGAATGCCTTCAACACTGTCTGGGATCTGCTCCTAACCATGCCCTATCGCGATAACGGGCGGGCGATAGATGCGTGGGACATTGCCGGGCTGAAGTCTGCAGTGAAGATATACGGCACTCTCAATGACCCGTCAGACATAGATGACAGATGGACGCTGGAGATAGCATTTCCTCTTGAGGTGCTGGAGGAGTGGGGCAATATGCCCGCTGATGGGACGGTCTGGAGGATGAACTTCTCAAGGGTGAACTGGA